>JALSUJ010000186.1:3118-11771 GCA_027071355.1 Gammaproteobacteria bacterium
TTTGATAGACAATGGCCTGAATTAACTGTCCGGAAAACCATTGACTGACAGTTGACTGGTTTAACAGGGCAGGCTTAAGTTCCTGATTGGCCAGACCTTCGGCAATCTTGTGCTGCTGCAGGCGTTCCTGAATATAGAGCTGGGTAAATTCAGAGGGTAAAATATTTTTGGCACTGATAATGGCTTTTTGACTATCAATGCTAAGTAAACCGTCCTGGGTGAGGTTTTGAACCGTTTGTTTGAGCAGCAGAGCTATGGCCAGACGTTGCTTTTCCACCATGGCGTCATCAACCCGGCGTTCAGGTGAGGTGGTGGTTTCCGTTTCACTGGTATTGATGTTTTTTACCAGTCTGGAGAGGTCAATTGGCTGCATGTTCTGATATTTATTTAATTTCGTCTATATTTTAGTATAAACCAAAATTTTTAATAAAAACCTAATCTGGAAAATTAAAATTTATGAACCAGGACAATCAACTCTGGTATATCCGCAGAAAAGGACGTATTACCGGACCTTTTACGGCAGGTTTGATCAGTAAGCAGATTTTACTGAGCAGAGTTCACCCATCGGATATGTTGAGTCAGGATAAGCAAACCTGGCGTAAGGCTTCAAGCATTCGTGATGTAATGCCGGAGGTACTGAAACATCGCAACGAAGACAATTATAAGGAACGCCTGAAAGCAGCACGGCGCTGGGCTGATGAACGTGAAGAAATTAGAGAAACTGATAAAGAGGGTAATCAGCTAATTTATCAGCCACGCAAAAAAATAACCCATTTAAAAATAAAAACAGTCAGTGTATTAGGTCTGCTATCGGTTGTTGCTGTAATTGGAGTGATTATTTATGCCATGTTTGTTTTTACACCGGACAACCCTTTTTTAAATATAGACTGTGCAGATAAAGGACAGGAAGGCAGTATTTTCGATGGCTGCCATTTGCAGCGCAGGAATTTTAGTGGACTTAATTTAAGCCATTCCAGTTTTAAAAATACCCTATTACAAAGCAGTTATTTTAGTCATTCTAAATTAACAGACAGCAGTCTGGATTATGCCAATTTATCCCTTTCAGATTTAAGTGGCGCAGACTTCAGCAATGCTTCTTTAAAAGCGGTAGTTTTAAGAGGTGCTAATCTCAATAATACTGATTTCAGCGGTGCCGATTTAAGTTATGCTGATTTAACGCATGCTAAAGCAGCAGGAATTAAACTGACCGGTGCAAAATTATCCAATACCGTCTGGTTTGATGGTAAAGTATGTGCCAGAAATTCTGTTGGACGGTGTTTAAGTCGTTAGTATTGCATAAATATAAGCACCTTAATTTATTAATTATGAGGTTAATATGGCAAATATTGCCTATACAAAAGAAGATATCATTCTGAGTCTGGGTACCATTACCGATTTTATTCGCTTTGGTGCCAGCCTGTTCAAACAGGCGGGTCTTTATTACGGTCATGGAAATGCCAGTGCCATTGATGAAGCTGCTTATCTGGTATTGCACACACTGAATCTTGAACCTGATACCCATTCGGTCTATTTTTCTTCTAAATTAACCAAAAACGAAAAAAGAGCCGTTAGTAATATATTGTTTCGAAGAGCTAAGGAGAAAATCCCAGCGGCTTACCTGACGCATGAAGCCTGGTTTTGCGGTCTGCCGTTTTATGTTGATGAAAGGGTACTAGTACCGCGTTCGCCTATTGCAGAACTCATTCAAAATCATTTTGAACCCTGGGTGGTGCCTGATAAAGTAGAACATATTCTGGACCTTTGTACTGGCAGCGGCTGTATTGCCATTGCCAGTGCTGTCTATTTTCCACATGCTCAAGTGGATGCTGCGGATATTTCTGAGGATGCGCTGGATGTGGCATTGCAGAATATTGAAAAACACCAGCTGGAGGAACAGGTAAATATTGTGCAGTCGGATCTGTTCAGTAATCTTAAGGGACAGCAATATCATATTATTGTATCTAATCCGCCTTATGTGGATGCTCAGGATATGGCTGCTCTGCCCGTTGAATACCAGGCAGAACCGGAGCTGGGTCTTGCAGCCGGAGATGATGGACTGGCGCTGGTAATACCCATGCTGGAACAGGCCGCTGAACATTTATATCCAGAGGGTATATTAATTGTTGAAGTAGGTAATAGTGAATACGCTCTGCAGGAACGCTATCCTGACATCCCCTTTTACTGGCTTGAATTTGAGCATGGGGGACAGGGGGTGTTTTTATTAACCAGGGAACAGCTGGAACAGTATTTTGGTTAACCAACAGGGCGTATATTAAAAAATTATGGCCTGAGCTGTTGTTCTTTTAAATGTTTTTTCCACATGGCGGCTTTTTTTAATGCGTATTTCTGCATATCAACTACTTTATCAGCCTCGTCAATAATTTCTCTGCCCAGCAGAGTTTCTATAGCATCTTCAAGAGTGACAATACCAGAGAACTGACGATAGGTATCGTGAACCAGAAACAGGTGTTCTTTACGATGAATAAATTGATCCAGTAAAAAATAAACTGGCATATGTTCCGGGACGCTATGTACAGGGCGCATCAGGGTTTCTAGCGGTTCGGAGACTTTATGATCCATTGATATCGCTTTTAAAATACTGCGGGCAAAGACCATACCAATTATATTGTCTTTATTGTCATGGAATACCGGAATACGGGAATAGATAAACAGATTATCTTCCTGCAGGGTCGATTCAATACTTTGTTCTGCATTGAGTGAAAATACCACACTGCGAGGGGTCAGGATGTCTTTAATTTGAGTTTGTTTGAGGGTTAGCAGATTTTCAATAAGTTGTGATTCTTCTTCAGCCAGTACCCCATTTTCTTCACCTACATCTGCCATAGCCATGATCTCTTCCCGGGTCAGACCATGTTTTCTATGGTTTTTTATACGTGTGGTCAGCTGCCTGGAAATCCATAATAAGGGCAGTAGAATTAAGCTTAAAAATTTAATAATATAAGCTGTGGGTCTGGCGAGTTCCCGCCAGTAAGTTGCACCTATTGTCTTGGGAATGATTTCAGAAAAGTATAAAATTAGTAAGGTCAGAACAACCGCAATCAGACTTTGCCACTGGATACCAAAGAGCTTGACTGCTTCTGCACCGACTCCAGCGGCACCCATAGTATGGGCAATGGTATTGAGAATTAAAATAGAAGATATGGATGTATCCATATTTTTTTTCAGTTTCTTCAGCAGCTGTTTAAGCCTGGGTTGTTCCGTTAAAGAGGCAATATAACCGCTGTGAATAGAAAGAAAAACGGCTTCAAGAATAGAGCATAGAAATGAAACCAGTAAGGCAAGTGCCAGATAAAAAATAAGTAATGTCATATAAACCTGTTAGTCAGCTTATCAAATCATTTTCAATGAGTCAGTCTTCAGCTAGAAGCCCCATAATAATAGTTATATGGGATAATACTTTGCGTCTAATCTGATTTATTTAGATTAAATTGAACAGAAACCTTTAATCCGCCTTCATCAGATGAACTGAAATCAATATTACCATTATAAGCATTGACTATATCCACCACGATTGCAAGGCCGACACCATGACCCGGTGTTAATTCGTCCATGCGTACACCGCGAGTTGTAATCTTATTGATCTTTTCAACTTTAATCCCAGGACCATTATCCTGAACTATGATATGTAAGTTATTTTTATCTGTTGACAATGTTAGACTAACCTGATCTCTGCACCATTTGCTGGCATTGTCCAGCAGGTTGCCCAGTATTTCCATAAAATCACCTTCATCCATTTGATATTGAAGACCCGGTGAAATTGAAGTATTAAACTGGATGGTTTTATCACGATATATTTTTTTCATACTGTCCAGTAATGACAGGGTAACGGGTTCCAGCTGTAGATACTGTATATGTGGTGACAGGCTGGAAGTGGTTGCTCGCTGGAGCTGATATTCCACTATAGCATTCATTCGCTGCACGGCATCATCAATCTGGCTTATATATTGTTCTGGATTTTGCTTATCAAACTTTTGACCCTGAATAATAGCCAGCGGGGTTTTAAGACTATGAGCCAGATCGGAAAGGGCATTTTGATAACGTTCCTGCTGCTGGCGTTCAAACTGGATCAGCTCATTAATATTACGAGTCAGGGGTTTAAGTTCATCAGGATAGTGCTGTTGCAGTAATGCCAGCTGTCCCTGTTCAACTGCTTTAATCTCCTGTTCTACTTCTCTTAATGGTTTAAGTCCCCAGCGCAGGATGAAAAACAGGCTGATTAACAAGGTCAGTGACATTAGAAACAGATTGGCCCAGAGACTTTTCTGATAAGCGTCAATGGTCTGATTCAGCTCACTGAGATCATCACTGATATGATAAATAAGAGGAGTCTGGCGATTATCAGGATTCCAGTAGATAGCAATACTCAGACCAATATAGGCTTTGTTATTGACCGTAAAGGTCTGAAAGACTTTTTTACCATGAATAATTGTTTTACCGGGCGGTAGAAGGCGGGGGTCACTGCCCGATGAGCGCCATAATATGGTACCGTCTGCCAAAGTAATATAGGCCGATAATTGAGAATCCGGATTATTCAGAATATCTACAGAAAGTTTCTGTGGCGTACTTTGTATATTGCTTGCATTGAGCTGTCGATCAGCCATTAATAAATAAATTTGTCCGGTCAGACGGTCTTTTAGAGCGGAGTAGGCGCTATTATAAAAAGACTGATTCAGAGTATATCCTGTCAGCAGCATAAACAGGCAGACCATAATGATGGCTCCGAATATGATTCGATTATTAATAGAATGCAGATTAAAAGGCAGGTATTTCAAATGCTGAGTCCGGATTTATTTTAAATTAAATTGATAACCTCGACCACGAACGGTTTCAATGGGCTTTAACTGACCATCTGGATCCAGTTTTTTTCGTAAGCGGCCCAAAATAACTTCCAGTACGTTACTGTCTCGATCCTCATCGTGAGGATAGAGATAATCAGCCAGTTCAGTTTTGGATATGACTTTGGAGTGACGGCGCATCAGATATTCCAGGATTTTATATTCAAACTCTGTCAGTTCCAGAGGCTGTCCTGATAAACTGGCCTGCTGACTATCCGGGGTAATACAAATTGAGCCGTAACAAATTTCAGTCAGAGTACTGTTGGATGCTCTGCGTAGCAGAGCATTAATTCGAGCCAGAAGTTCTTCCATCTGAAACGGCTTGACCAGGTAATCGTCGGCACCGGCTTCCAGACCTTCGACTTTATCCTGCCAGCGTCTCCTTGCCGTTAATACCAGCACCGGTAGGGTATTGCCCTGTTGGCGTAGTTGTTTGATAATTTCGATACCGGATAACTCCGGCAGGCCAATATCAATAATGGCGACATCCACCGGGTATTCAGAAGCAAAAAATAAGCCTTCCTTGCCATTTCCTGTTACATCGACCTGAAAGCTTTCAGCCTCTAATTGAGTACGGATCTGATCCTGAAGTTGTACTTCATCTTCAATTAATAAGGCTCGCATATTAATCCTCCACGGGGGTTGCGATCAGTTTCAGGCGTAAGGTGTCACCAGGATTGTGTCTGGTACGGGTGGTATATTCATTATCATTATAACGATATCGAACTCGATAGCCTATCACCTTTTCTTCTTCATGAGTTTTGTATCGGGTCTTACAATGTTGCTGTGTTTCATAACGGGGACTATAAAATTCGGGTGTTTTACGACGATTATGCGTTATATCATAGGCGATCGCACTACCCAGTAAGCCTCCTACTACCGCACCGGCTTTTTTATTGGGGGTTCTATGTCCCAGTGCATTACCAATGCCGCCGCCCACCAGACCACCCAGTATCGTCCCGGTGTATGAGTTTTCATCAAACATGGAATCAAAATAACTGTTTTGAGCAGGTGGTCTGCTTTGACCCACCTGAACCTGTTCGGACCAGCAATCCTGATAAGGGGTGGAATGCTGTACAATTTTAGTCACCGGTGTGGCACTGATAACCGGTACATATTCATAGGAAACATAGGACTGGGCATTGGCAAGTAAAGGGGTTTGAGCAGTAATTACTATTAAAAAGGCCAGACTGCCTGCAATGGATTTAATTTTAAACATGGTGAACTCCTTTCTGTTCTGATTTACTGATATAATCTCACTAAAATCCTGAACGATTAATGAACTACATCTGTCGCTTTTGTGAAAGTTTACAGAATGTGATTTAATCCTCAAAACACGGGTTCTTAACCCACTTTATTTTCAACCTGGAAATCAGTCGGTGGCAACTGATTTTGCCCGGTTTAACAATGGTTGGCACGCTATGTCTGGAAATTCCTTTGGAAAATTATTTGTTGTAAGTTCGTTTGGTGAGAGTCATGGTAAGGCGATTGGTTGTCTTGTCGATGGTTGTCCTCCCGGTCTGGAATTATCAGAAGCCGATTTACAGTTTGATCTGGATAGACGTAAACCCGGTACTTCCCGACATACTACTCAGCGTCGTGAAGATGATGAAGTGCAAATACTATCGGGTATTTTTGAAGGTAAGACCACGGGCACGCCAATTTCTCTGGTTATTTATAATAAAGATCAGCGCTCTAAGGATTATGGCAATATAAAGAACACTTTTAGACCCGGACATGCAGATTATACCTATCAGCAGAAATATGGTTTTAGAGATTATCGCGGCGGCGGTCGCTCCTCTGCCAGAGAAACAGCGTCTCGGGTGGCTGCAGGCGGGATTGCCAAGAAATACCTTAAAGATGTTCACGGCATAGACATTCGGGGTTATCTCTCACAGCTGGGACCCATTAAAACTGCTCAACCCGGTGATCCTCATTTTGACTGGAAACTGGTGAATAATAACCCGTTCTTCAGTCCTGATGAGCGTCAGATAAAACCCATGGAAGACTATATGGATGCTCTGAGAAAAGAGGGTAATTCCATTGGGGCCAGAGTGTCTGTGGTTGCCAGCGGCATGTTTCCAGGTCTTGGGGAACCTGTTTTTGACCGTCTGGATGCAGATATTGCACATGCCATGATGAGTATTAACGCTGTAAAAGGAGTAGAAATTGGTGCTGGTTTTGATTGTATTGAACAAAAGGGTACAGAACACCGGGATGAAATAACTCCGCAGGGTTTCTTATCCAATCATGCCGGAGGTATTCTGGGAGGGATTTCTTCGGGTCAGGATATCGTTGTTCATATTGCCTTGAAACCAACCTCCAGTTTAAGACTGCCGGGTAACAGTGTAGATCTGCAGGGGCAGCCGATTGAAGTGGTTACTCAGGGTAGACATGATCCCTGTGTGGGTATCCGTGCGACGCCCATAGCAGAAGCTATGCTGGCTATTAGCTTAATGGATCATTTATTACGTCACCGGGCACAGAATGCGGATGTACATTCCATTACTCCAGTTGTTCCTGCTCAGGCTGACAATGAATAATTAACTGTTTTGATTAAAAATATCCCATACTGGCAACTATCCGGTTTCTACTGGTTTTATTTTGCTACCCTGGGAGCCTTTATTCCCTACTGGGGGCTTTATCTTTCTGATGCAGGTTACAATCCCATTCAGATAGGCCAGTTAATTGCAGTAATAATGGGTACCAAAATTATTGCACCTTATCTCTGGGGCTGGATTGCCGATCATCGTGGCCGGCGTTTATCTATTATTCGTCTGGGCGCGGTATTATCATTGCTGGGTTTTACCGGTATCTTTGTGGCCCGTGATTTCTGGGGAATTTTTCTGGTACTTATGGTGTTCAGTTTTTTCTGGAATGCTATTTTGCCGCAATTTGAAGCCCTGACTCTAAATTTTCTGGATAAAAAAGAACATCAGTACAGCTGGATCAGGATCTGGGGTTCTGTGGGTTTTATTGCATCGGTCATGCTGATGGGGCTAGTATTGATGAAGCTGCCGATCAGCCAGTTGCCCGTTATCCTTATGCTGCTGCTCTCCGGTATTGTTCTATCCACTTTTCTGGTTCGTGAGCATAGCAGTGCTGCTCAAACCGAAGTGCATTCCCCTCTTACTCAAATTTTGAAACAAAAGGAAGTTATTGCCTTATTACTGGCCTGTTTGCTGGTGCAGGCCAGTCATGGACCGTATTATACCTTTTATTCTATTTACGCTGCAGCACATGGCTATGAAAAATCCTGGATAGGTGTATTGTGGGCCATTGGTGTTATGTCCGAAGTGGTGGCTTTTGCTTTAATGCCCTGGCTGGTTAAGCGCTTTGGCTTGAGGACATTATTGCTGGCCAGCCTGTTTTCTGGTTCATTGCGATGGCTGTTAATTGGTTTTTTTATTGATAATGCCGTCATTACTACTTTTGCCCAGGTTTTTCATGCTTCGACATTTGGTGTTTACCATGCGGTTGCAATTGCCTATATTCATCGCTTCTTTAAAGGTAAAAATCAGGGTAAGGGGCAGGCTCTATACAGCAGTGTTAGTTTTGGTATTGGTGGTGCAGTGGGTAGTCTCTATGGCGGTTATTTATGGGAAAACATTGGCTCAACTATGACTTTTAGTATTTCTGCACTGGTTTCTTTTATAGCATTTGCCATTTCCTGGAAATTTACCCGTAATTGATCGGGTTTTCCCTGAGTAAAAAGTTGGGCAATGTAGGTTTATCTTTATACCCTCTGATGTTATTCTCATTTAAGATAAGTATATTTGAAATTCTTAATATAGAGT
>JALSUJ010000187.1 GCA_027071355.1 Gammaproteobacteria bacterium
AAAGGGTTTTACAGGTTATTTGGGCTTTATTCGTACTCACCGTACGGGTGAAGTCAAAATGTTCTGGAAAATCCTTTAGATTCAGTGCATAAGGCTGTTGCAGTCGGTGGCAACTGATTTTTCTAGGTTAAAGCCTCATTTAAGCAGGTATCAAGTAAATGACTGCTTTCATCACCCGTGTTAGTGTTTTCTCGTAATTGTGCAATCTTTCTAATTGTTTCAATAGAAAACCCAAGTTGAGTCAATCTCAAAATGCTAGATAAACGATTAATATGTTTTTCTGAATAAAGACGAGTACCTCGTTGGGTTCTTATAGGGGTTATCAAGCCCTCTTCTTCATAGTACCTTATAGAGCGAATCGAGGTAGCAAGTTGACTTGCTACCTCGCCAATTTTGTAAGTATTAACTGCCATTATTACTTATATTCCAACCAGTTTTGCCTGATAACCGTTAGCTTTAAACAGGTTAGCGGTTATAAATGTATGTCGAAGAGACATACATATTGACACAGATTTGATTTGTATGCCACAATGACACCAGAAAAACATTAAACACAGGTGAAATTATGGCCACGAATGCAAAAAGCAATGCAAAACGTAAAGAAACCCGCCTGGTTGCACGAACTTCTGCAGAGATACAGGAAATAATACAACGGGCGGCGGATTACTCCGGTGCAACGCTTTCACAGTTCCTTATTGAGTCGGCGATGGAGAAAGCTCATGATGTGATTGAACGTACTGAAACATTGCATCTTTCAATGGCTAGTGCTGATGCCTTGTTTGCAGCTCTGGAAAATTCCCCTCAAGCAAACGCTAAACTACTTAAAGCCGCGCAACACTATAAGGATACAGTGAATGCCGGTAATCATTGAAGAAATCACCCGACAACATGATCGCAAAGCGTTTGATTGCGGCGTCAGTGAATTAAATCAGTTCTTACAGCAACAAGCCCGGCAGAAAGCTGTAAAGCATATCTCAAAAACTTACGTGGCCTGCCAGGATTCCACACCAACTACCATCATTGGGTATCACACGCTGACTGGATATTCAGTCACAACACCGCCTGCTCACAGCGATTATAAAAGGTATCCTCATCCACTCATTGCAGTAAAACTGGCTCGTCTTGCAGTGGATCATTCACACCAGGGGCAAAGGTTAGGCGAACAGTTATTGTTAGATGCCATCTATCGAACCGTATTAGTCGAGCAACAAATTTCAGCCATCGGTCTGTTTGTTGATCCTATGACCCCGAAGATCATCCCGTTTTATCAGCAGTATGGCTTTTTAGCTGCTGTTCCAGACGATCATTCACGCCATGAAATGTGGCTACCTGTTAAAACCTGCATAGAGGTTGCCAATACTATAATGAAATGAAAATTAAGCCTCAGTTTCGAACAGTTATTAGGGATTGTTATTATGTTCCCGGGTTTAAAACATATGGCTACTATCTACTTCACCCTCATAGGGGGTTATAAAGAATGGATGTTTTTCCACTTCTTCGGACCCCTATCAGGGTGATGATTTTTTTGATATTCAGAGGTAGTTGTAAAGCACGCGACTTAACCTAAACGATGGGCTTAGATGAAAATCACGGATGAGTTGTTTTAGTCGTTCTTTCTTTTTCATAAAGAAGATTATATTGTATTTTTTCTTTATTGGGAAGATAGATTAGTATTGAGCGTTGAGAAAAAGCATAGAGGGTTAAGGGTTAAGGGAGAGCTTGGTGTGGTTTGCTTTGGGGGAATAGGGTTTTCCTGAATTATTTCAGTTGGTTTGGATATAATGCCGTCATGTGTCAGGATAGATGGCGCCTAATAGAATAAGTCATTCTAAAATAGCCATTAAATGGGCCAATACATCATCGATAATGTAACTGGGAACAGATTCAATTATTTTGGCTTTTCTTGATTCCAGATCCAATGTACGAATACTATTAATTAATACCACACCCTGTGTGTCAGTACCGCAACCTGATAATGAAACGGTAAATCCTTTTATTCTTGAAAGGTTACCCCCCTGGGTAATCGGGGCAACAAGGACAGTGCCTAATTGATTAAATTCTGCTGTTGATAAAACCAGACAAGGCCTAAAATCGCCCTGTAATTCCCTACCCGATACAGGATTTAAACAGACTCTTACTATATCACCTCGTTCATATTTTTTTCGTTTTACCACGATTCACGCCCTACAGGCTTTACCTCATCCCATTCTTTTGTAGCTTCAGGCATAGGTGCATCCGGATCACATTGAGCAAGAAGTTCTTTAAGGGTGTATTTTAGTCTATTTTTTTTCGGTGTAATTACAATTTGACGGCCATTTTCAGAAATTTCAATTTCATCACCCTCTGCCAGATGAAGTTTTTTTAAGATCACAGCAGGTAAAATCATTCCTGCGCTATTACCAATTTTGCGTATGCTGGTTTTCATTAAAAATACCTTTGCCGAAAGTAGTCGCCCTGCGATGAAAAAGGAGGATTAAGAGTAGTACAAGTTTTATTAATTTAACACAAAACTTTAAAAGTGACAACAATGTTGTAACATTTAGGATTTTGTGTCAAGCTACAGAAGATGTTCAGCGTTCAGAAAGAGTATAGAGTATAAGAGCTTAGGGTTAAGCGTTAAGCGTTAAGCGTTAAGCGTTAAGGAAGAGCATTGAGATTTATGGGTTGTTGTTCAAGCTGTCCGTGTCAACTATCTTGATCTGTATTTACATTTAATATACATTTATAGTATGAGATATGAATGGAACCCTGAAAAGAATCAACTGCTCAAAAAAGAGAGGAATATTTCTTTTGAAAAGGTTGTATTTCACCTGTCACTAGGTGATTTGTGGAAAGTTGCTGAGCATCCGAATCAGGTTAAATACCCCGGACAAAAATTATATTTTGTTATTGTGGAGCATTATATTTATGTCGTTCCCCATATTATAGAAAAGGAGTATATATTTCTGAAAACCATAATACCCAGCCGAAAAGCCACAAAACAATATCGGCTCGAACTTGAAAAGGATCGTTAAGATGAATGATACCTCAGAAGAATCCAGCATTTTAGATGCCATTGAACATGATGAGTTAAACTTACGCACACCCACATCCGAAGATATTCAGCAAGTTAAGCAAATTGCCAAAAACTCATTAACCAAAAATAAATCCATTACTATCCGGCTTTATGAACACGATTATACCGGTATCCAGAAAAAAGCCATGGAATTGGGTATGCCTTACCAGACATTGATTTCCAGCCTGATTCATCGTTATATTGAGGGGGAATTAAAATAGGGGGAAGCGTTAAGGGTTAAGCGTTAAGCGTTAAGCGTTAAGCGTTAAGCGTTAAGGAAAAGCTTATTGGTTTTTTAGTTTTTTGCATAGCTCGATGGGCATAAACAGATTTAGGCTCTTATTCAG
>JALSUJ010000188.1 GCA_027071355.1 Gammaproteobacteria bacterium
GCCGCCATACAGCATGCTGCACGGCGGCTTTTTTGATCAAGCAATAAAAAAACTAGTCGTTTTTAATGACAATTTTAGGGAAACGGTTACTATAATCACGCGCTTTAAGTGCCAGTTTAGCGGCCACTTTACGGGCAATATCCGTATAAAGTTCAGTAATACGGCTATCCGGCTCAGAAACCACCGTCGGCTTACCATCGTCTGCCAGCTGGCGGATACTCATATCCAGAGGCAAAGTACCTAATAAATCAACATTTTCTTCTTCCGACATACGCTTACCGCCGCCTTCACCGAAAATACGCTCTTCATGGCCGCAGTTACTGCAGATATGAGTCGACATATTCTCGACCACACCCAGAACCGGCACATTTACTTTTTCAAACATTTTCAGACCCTTACGGGCATCCAGCAAGGCAATATCCTGAGGCGTTGTTACCACAACCGCACCACTGACAGGAATTTTCTGTGCCAGTGTCAACTGCACATCACCGGTACCGGGCGGTAAATCCACTACCAGATAATCAACATCTTTCCAGCGAGTATCTTTAAATAACTGTTCCAGAGCCTGAGTCACCATAGGGCCACGCCAGATCATCGGAGTATCGTCATCAATCAGAAAACCGATTGACATCGTTTGAATATCATAATTTACCAGAGGTTCCAGAGACTGGCCGTCTGCAGATTCCGGCTTGCCACTGATACCTAACATACGCGGCATGCTCGGACCATAAATATCCGCATCCAGAACACCCACACTGGCACCTTCTTTTGCCAGTGCCAGTGCCAGGTTAACGGTCGTGGTAGATTTACCTACACCACCTTTACCAGAAGCTACGGCAACAATATTTTTGACACCCTTAATAGGCTGCACGCCCTTTTGTACCGCATGAATAACAATTTTACTGCTGACATTAATTTCAGTATCATCAATGCCGTCTATTTCTTTTAGCAGAGCTGATAGTTTTTCTTTTAATTCCTGTTCATACCCCTGATGTGGGAAGCCCAGTTCGATATCAACAATGGCTTTTGAGCCTTCAACCTGTGTATTTTTAACACAATGGGCAGAAGCCAGGTCGGTTTCAAGATATGGGTCAATAAATTCTTTTAATTTTGCTTCAACTTGCTCTGCAGTTGCCATAGTAAAAAACTCCAGCTATATGATTAGTTCGGAATTCAGCGAATTGCTGAGTAAACCGTCTGAGTAAACTTGAGTAAAAGTAAACCCGAGTAAATAAGTCGGGTATTATACAGCTTTCTCTCATTTACTCAACTAATACTCATGATTACTCATAATGTTCATTAATTATAAACAGGATGCCCGGTGAAACAAATTTTAAGCCCGGTCATGCTTGTGAAAGAACCGTTAAAATTGGTAAGATAGCGTGTTTTATTTTTCCACGCAAACCAATTAAACCGTCGATTATACCATCTATAAACATAAAGGTATTTCCAGCCATGGCAACACAAGCAAATTCAGGCACTCATACTCAAAAGCACATAAGAAAAATTCTGGTTACCAGCGCCTTACCTTACGCCAATGGTTCAATCCACCTGGGACATCTTGTTGAATACATCCAGACGGATATATGGGTACGCTTTCAGAAAATGCAAGGTCACGAATGTTACTATGTGTGCGCCGATGATGCCCACGGCACCCCGATTATGCTGCGTGCTCAGTCGGAAGGCATCACTCCCGAGCAGCTGATTGAAGCCACCAGTAAAGAACATCAGGCAGATTTTAAGGACTTTTCCATTGCCTTTGATAATTATTACAGCACCCACAGCCCCGAAAACCGCTTTTTTTCCGAAACCATTTACAAGCGTCTGAACGATGCCGGTCATATCAGTAAGCGCACTATTTCACAGGCCTATGATCCGGAAAAGAAGATGTTTTTACCGGACCGTTTTATTAAGGGTGAATGCCCGAAATGCGGGACAGCGGATCAATATGGTGATAATTGTGAAGTCTGTGGTGCCACCTATAGTCCGACCGAATTAAAAAATGCCGTATCTGCCGTCTCCGGAGCCCAACCGGTAGAAAAAGATTCTGAGCATTATTTCTTTAAATTACCGGACTTTGAACCCATGTTAAAAAAATGGACTGCATCCGGTCATTTGCAGGACGAAGTCAGCAATAAATTGCAGGAATGGTTTGAAGCCGGGTTGCAGGAATGGGATATTTCCCGTGACAAGCCTTATTTTGGTTTTGAAATACCAGGTACCACCGACAAGTATTTTTATGTCTGGCTGGATGCCCCTATTGGTTATATTGCCAGTTTTAAAAATCTATGTGATCGCGAAGGCATTGATTTTGACAGTTTCTGGGAATCCGACAGTCAAAGCGAGTTGTACCATTTTATTGGTAAGGACATTATTTATTTTCATGGTCTATTCTGGCCCGCCATGTTGCATGGTGCCGGGTTCAGAACTCCTACAGCGATTTTCTCCCACGGTTTCCTGACGGTCGACGGACAGAAAATGTCCAAGTCCAGAGGAACCTTTATTAAAGCCCGAACCTATCTGGATCAGTTAAATCCAGAATATTTACGTTATTATTTTGCCGCCAAACTGGGTAGCGGTGTCACTGACCTGGATCTGAACCTGGAAGATTTCCGTCTGCGGGTTAACTCTGATCTGGTGGGTAAAGTGGTGAACATTGCCAGCCGTTGTGCCGGATTTATTAAAAAGAAATTTAACTCTACACTATCAGAAACCATCAGCGAAGCACAATTATTTGACCAGTTTGCCGATGCAGCAGATTCCATTGCACAGCATTATGAAGCCAGAGAATTCAGCAAGGCCATCCGGGAAATTATGGCTCTGGCCGATCAGGCCAATCAGTATATTGATGATAAAAAGCCCTGGCAGGCCATTAAGGAGGAAGGCAAGGAGCAGGAGGTTCATGAGGTCTGCAGTATGGGGCTCAATCTGTTCAGACAGCTAATGATTTATCTGGCACCAGTATTACCGGTTATGGCAGAAAAAGTCAGCGACTTTTTAAATCTGGACAGCATGAACTGGGACGATGCACAGCAGCCATTAATCAGCCATGAAATTAAAAAATTCAAACCCCTGATGATGCGGGTTGAAGATGAGCGGGTACAGGCCGTTGTTGATGCTTCCAAAGAAGAGCTGAAAGCCACTCAGCCAGACGTACCGAAAAAACCGGATAACAGCTCACCTTTAAGTGCTGATCCCATTAGCGAAACCATTAATTTTGATGATTTTGCCAAAATAGACTTACGCATTGTCCGTATCGTTAAAGCGGAGCATATAGAAAAAGCCGACAAATTATTACGCTTAACACTGGATCTGGGCGGCGAAACCCGCAATGTCTTTGCCGGTATAAAATCCGCCTATAAACCGGAAGATCTGGAAGGCAAACTAAC
>JALSUJ010000189.1 GCA_027071355.1 Gammaproteobacteria bacterium
CATTTAAAGGGGTTGATAGTTTATAGTCTTTTAGGCTTTTCTGACCTTTTTTAATTAATCGGGCTATCCGGTGCTTACGATTTATTTTCTTCTGTTTTAGTTTTTTCTGTTGTATTTCCAGCTCATGGCGAACCTGTTCTATTTCCTTATTTTTTTGTTCCAGTAATTGCTGCTGTTCATCATACTGTTCTGGATGAAGTGGTTTGGGTTTATCTATTACGTCATTAGCAACAGAGTCAACATTATCTTTTACTGCGACCGGCACAACAGTCTGTAACTGAGTCTCATTTTGAACTGGGAAAAACTGCTCAAACAGAGTATTTTTATTTAACCAGACAATAACAACCAGTACCAGCATCAATAACAAAGGTGTTATTAATGAATGATTTTTTCTGGGTTTTCGTTTTGAGACGTATTCAACGACCACATCACTATCAATGAGTTTGGTATCATTGCTCTGTTTTTTTAAATGAGGATTATCTTTAAAAAAACGTTCGATATAGCGGCTGACCAGTTTAGCATCAGACAACCGGTCATCCGCAGATTTACTTAACAGGCTATCTAGTAAGGGCTGTAGCTGTTTTATCCTGGAAGGTAATTTAGGAATGGGATCCTGAATGCTTTTGGCTATTGTTTCAATTTCTGATTCACCCTGAAAAGGTTTTTCTCCAACCAGCATTTCATACATCATAATACCCAGACTATATATATCTGTGCGGTAGTCAAAAGGTCTTCCCTGAATTAATTCAGGCGAAGCATAACTGGGACTGGCATACACTTCTCCAGAGCTATGAACCTCTTTTTTAGGTTCACTTTGATGAGAAATTCCAAAATCTACCAGTACCGGGCAGCCATTTTTTCTAAAAATAATATTAGCGGGTTTAATATCCCCATGAATGATACCCTGTTTATGCACCACATGCAGTGCCGCAGAAATTTTACTGAGGATATCCAGTGCCTGACAAACTTCTAATCCCTTACTGAGAGCACAATCCAGATCACCACCCTCTAAATATTCCATGGCAATAAAATTATACTTCTCAGTACTCACAACATCATAAACAGTAATAATATTAGGATGTTCAAGGGAGGCAATAATGCGCCCTTCGTCTATAAAACGTTTACGAATGGATTCATCAAGTTTGGGATTTAGAAATTTGAGTACTACCTGGCGTTGCAAAGAGCGTTGCTCTGCAATATAGATTGCAGCCATACCACCTTTTGCAAGTAGCTTGACTATATCGTATCCGGCAATGGATTTCATTAATACTATTACTGCCCTTAAGACAATGTTAAAGCGATTTTATTGTAATAATAGTACAAATTATCAACAACCGGAATAAAAAATCAGATTATAAAATACCATAGGGAGGCTGCAACCGCCACAGAAAATAGCACAATAAGAAGTGGTACCAGAGCTTTTGATGATGCGGCTTTAAAAGCAGGTTGCTTTTCTGATTCATACTCTATAACCACATCACTGCTAAAACTGGAATCATCAACCAGTTTTTGTGCAGACTGGGTAACTCTGGGATGGTCCCTCAGATATTTCTTAATATAACGGCTGATCATCCGTCCATCAGCAATACGTTCTTCCGGATCTTTGGCCAGCATGTGATCAATCAACGGTTGCAGAGGTTTTAAATCCGCAGGCAGTTCAGGGACAGGTTCCTGAATACTATTAGCAATCATTTCAATTTTTGTTTCACCCTTATAGGGTTTCTCACCAACCAGCATTTCATAGAGCATTATTCCCAGACTGTATATATCAGTTCGGTGGTCAAAACTATGACCCTGTATCAGTTCAGGACTGGCATAACTGGGACTGGTCATAATTTCTTCGGGATTGTCATTGCTGTTGAGACTATCTGTGCGTTTAGAAATTCCAAAGTCAGTTAATACCGGACAGTCGTCTGAGCGAAAAACAATATTAGCCGGTTTGATATCGCCATGAATAATGCCTTTACTATGTACAAGATAAAGTGCTTCTGATAGCTCCAGTATGATTTCAAGAGCAGTATGGGTATCAATCTGATGCTGACTAATACGCGCTTCCAGGTCTCCACCTTCCAGATATTCCATGGCATGATAAAAGTGAATCCCTACCCTGCCGACATCATAGACGGGAATAATATTGGGATGTTTTAGCGAGGCAATAATACGACTTTCATCCAGAAAATGATCCAGAATAATAGTATCCAGTTTTGGATTCAGTATTTTTAGTGCCACCTGGCGTTTTAAGGATTCCTGCTGGGCAATATATATCGTTGCCATACCGCCTTTGGCCAGTATCCCCTGAATTGTATACCCTTTAATAACACTCATATTGGTATTATTGTGCCTTAATATAATAGAAACCAGTTAAAATTAAATGGTTTACAAGAATAAATTAGAAATGTAATGATTATAAAAGATTGTAGCGTATATCTAGATAAAATCCTGTAAGTGAATACTTACATGTTTGAATTGATGATGGTTTTAAATTATTGGACTGTATCAGAGTAATCAGACAGATTAAAATATGTTTGCAATTCTGTTATCAGCAGAATTGCAAACAAGCTGAGTGAATTATTTTTATTCTTCTTCAGCGCTATCATCATTTTCTGCAGCAGCTGCCGCTTCATCGGCAGCAATGGCTTTCATACTCAGACGAATACGACCCTGCTTGTCAATTTCCAGCACTTTAACATCTACAAACTCACCTTCTGAAAGCTTGTCTGTGACATTATTAACCCGTTCTTCACAGATCTGAGAAATATGAACCAGACCATCTTTTCCTGGGATAATGGTAACAAAAGCACCAAAGTCCATAATCTTGGTAACACGACCATGGTAGATTTTACCCACTTCAACATCGGCAGTTATTTCTTCAATTCGACGTTTACATTCCTGTGCAGCAGCATTGTCAACAGATGATATTTTTACAACACCTGCATCGTCAATATCAATATTAGCACCGGTTTCTTCAGTCAGGGCTTTAATGGTTGAGCCACCCTTTCCAATGACATCGCGGATTTTTTCAGGATTAATCTGAATGGTCAGAATACGTGGTGCAAAATCAGACATATCAGTATTAGGTGAAGAAATGACTGCATTCATTTGTTCCAGGATATTCATACGCGCATCTTTAGCCTGAGCCAGAGCAATTTCCATAATTTCCCTGGTAATACCTTCAATCTTAATGTCCATTTGCAGGGCATTAACGCCATTTTCTGTACCAGCTACTTTAAAGTCCATGTCGCCCAGATGATCTTCATCACCCAGAATATCCGTCAGAACGGCAAAGTTATCATCTTCTTTAATCAGACCCATTGCAATACCTGCAACCGGAGTAGAAATTGGTACACCGGCATCCATTAAGGACAGGCTGGTACCACAAACAGAAGCCATAGAACTGGAACCATTGGATTCTGTAATTTCAGAAACCACACGAATGGTATAAGGAAATTCTTCCACGGTCGGCATAACAGCCGCAACACCACGTTTAGCTAGACGACCATGGCCTATTTCACGGCGTTTGGGAGAACCCACCATACCAGTTTCACCCACACTATAAGGAGGGAAATTATAATGCAGCATAAAGGAATCTTTATAACTGCCTTCCAGAGCATCAATAATCTGTGCATCTCTGGCAGTACCCAGTGTTGTTACAACTAAGGCCTGTGTTTCACCACGGGTAAACAGTGCTGAACCATGAGTACGCTCAAGTACGCCGGTACGAATATGTAATGGTCGAACCGTTTTGGTATCACGACCATCAATACGTGGATTACCGGCAATAATACTGCCACGAACTACTTTCTTTTCCAGTTTGGAAAATGCACCGGATATATCAGCGGCATCCCATTTAGCATCTTCAGCAGAAGCGAACTTCTCAATCAATGCACTACGAATATCATCCAGCCTGTTTAAGCGTTCCAGTTTGTCACTGATCTGATAGCTTGCAACCACATCGGCTTCACATTCGCCTGTCACTGTACTGACCAGGTCCTGATCAACTTCTGCGGCATTCCATTGTGTTTTGCTAACGCCGACTTCTTTAGTAAAGTCATTAATTTCGTTAATGACTGTCTGCAGCTGCTCATGACCAAACATAACAGCACCCAGCATAACATCTTCAGGCAGCTCATCCGCCTCAGATTCAACCATTAATACTGCAGAATCAGTACCTGCAACAACCAGATCCAGCTCAGATTCATCTAATTGCTCACGAGTTGGATTTAACTGATATTCACCATCAGTATAACCCACTCGACAACAGCCGATTGGGCCGTTAAAAGGGACATCAGCCAGGCTTAATGCAGCAGAAGCACCAATCATGGCGGGAATATCAGGATCTATTTCCGGGTTCAGGGAAACCACCGTACAAATAACCTGAACTTCGTTATGGTAACCTTTGGGAAATAAAGGACGTAAGGGACGGTCAATTAAACGAGCGACCAGAGTTTCATTTTCAGTAGGACGGCCTTCACGCTTAAAAAATCCACCGGGAATTTTACCGGCTGCATAGGCTTTTTCCTGATAGTTGATAGTCATTGGGAAAAAATCTGTACCGGGTTTGGCTTCTTTTCTGGCAACTGCAGTTACAAAAACTGTAGTACCACCCATATTGACCATAACGGCACCAGATGCCTGACGAGCTATCTCGCCTGTTTCAAGGGTGACGGTGTCTTGTCCGTACTGGAAGGTTCTTTTAATTGGTGTCACGCTAATTTGCTCCGTTATATTCGGCTACTATTAAGAACCTCAAACTATCTGCACCAGAGGATGACCACTTAATGTTGCTGCAGACAAGTTTGAAGAGTTTTGAAATTTATTACTTACGCAGACCCAGCTTGGTGATCAGTGCACGATAACGTTCAACATCTTTTCTTTTTAGATAATCAAGCATTTTACGACGCTTGCTAACCATTCTTAACAGCCCCTGACGTGAATGATAATCATGATTGTGTACTTTGAAATGTTCTGTTAAATCAATAATCTTTGCAGTTAATAAGGCGACCTGAACTTCAGGGGAACCGGTGTCATTCTCACCACGACTGTGGTCCTTGATTATTTCGCTTTTTTGTTGGGTAGAAATCATGTATTACTCCTAAAAAATTAAAGTACCAGAAATAACTTCTGTTAACAGGTTTAAAAAAAACATTTTAAAACAGGAAGTTAAAACCGGTGCAACTCAACTATAGAGGTGTTGCCGGGCTGGATTGCTAACTCAGCTTATGCGTAGAGATTTTACAATCCTGTGAAGGTGCGTATTTTACCTGCTCATCTGACTTTAAACAAGCAATATAGCGGTTTATAAACATAAAAAAAGGCTTTTATAAAAATAACAGACGTTTTGGCTTTAAATTTTTATTTTCATCTAAAATCGCCAGTGCGATCAAAGTGTTATTAAAATATAAGCGATAGTTAGTATGGTTTTCAACAGCCGCTTCAAAAGCATTACAGGCAATGCTGTGTCCATGAGTAATCAGATCTTTTTCACTGCCGTTTAAGTCAATACGCGGAAAGTTGTGAATAGCCGAATCTGTGTTCTGCAATAGTTGTTCACGAGCATAAAAATCAGGCTGAGCTTCGAGTTGTTCAAGAGTAACAGCCTGTGACAGTAGAAAGGGTTCAGCCTCAAGACGCCTTAATACCGAGATATGTGCGCCACAGCCTAAAGTACTGCCAATATCTTCACATAAAGAGCGGATATAGGTTCCCTTAGAGCATAATACTTCAATTTCAATAAAAGCCTGGCCGGACTGAGCATCCGCCTGCCAGTGATAATCCAGCAGGTGCAACTCAAAGATGGTGATCTGACGAGATTTTCTTTCAATTTCTATACCCTTTCGTGCATATTCGTATAATGGTCGACCATTATGCTTTAACGCAGAATACATCGGGGGGGTTTGAGCCTGGCTGCCCTTAAAATTTTCAAGCAGAGATGTTAAGCGTGATTGATCAAATTCTGGAATGTCCGATTGCTCTAAAATATCGCCTTCAGAATCACCTGTTGTGGTGGTAATACCCAAAATACATCGGGCACGATAACGTTTATTGGCATCAAGCAGATAGTGGGAAAGTTTAGTGGCTTCACCCAGACAAATTGGCAGTACACCAGTTGCCAGAGGATCAAGACTGCCGGTATGCCCGGCTTTTTGAGCATCAAAGAGCCGTTTTACTTTTTGTAGTGCCCGATTAGAGGTAATGCCGGCAGGCTTGTCAAGAACCAGAATGCCATTGACTGGACGGCCTTTTTTTTTGCGTGCCATATTGGTTAAACAGATAAATGCTTATTCATCATCATTATGACGCTTTAAATCGTCTTCTATGACTCTGTCAATTAATTGAGTCAGTTTTGCACCATGAACAACGGATTCATCATAACGAAATTCCAGTTTAGGTACGATTCGTAATTGAATACGCTGCCCCAGCTCATGACGTAAAAAACCATTGGCTGTAGCCAGGCCCTGATGGACTTTTTCCAGATTATCCGGATCGTCCTGAGCATTAATAACAGTATAGTACACTCGGGCCAGACCTAAATCACGGGTAACATCAACAGCAGTAATAGACACCATGGAAAGACGGGGGTCCTTAACGTCTCGGGTCAGCATGGTGGCCAGCTCACGCTGGATCAGTTCACCAACCCGACGACTGCGATTCTGGTTACCCGCCATAGTTAAAGCGTCCTTTTAACCTGAACACGTTCGTAAACCTCAATCTGGTCGCCGGCTTTGACATCGTTATAATTTTTGACACCGATGCCGCATTCCATGCCGTTTTTAACTTCCTGAACATCATCCTTAAAGCGACGCAGTGATTCCAGTTCACCTTCATAAATAACCACATTGTCGCGTAGAATACGAATCGGGTTATTGCGCTTAACAATACCGTCAATGACCATACAACCGGCAATAGCACCTAATTTGGGTGAACGGAATACATCACGCACTTCAGCCAGGCCAATAATTTCTTCCTTAAACTCAGGTGATAACATACCGGTCATGGCAGATTTCACTTCATCCAGCAGATCATAAATAATGCTGTAATAATGCAGGTCGATATCTTCGCTTTCTATCAGTTTTTTAGCCGTTGCATCAGCACGTACGTTAAAACCAATAATAATAGCTCCCGAGGCCAACGCTAACTGGGCATCAGAACCATTAATACCCCCCACACCATCAGCAACAATATTGACTTTTACTTCATCGGTAGACAGTTTCTTTAGTGATTCAGAAATAGCTTCAACAGAACCCTGCACATCGGCTTTAAGTACAATATTGATGGTTTTAACATCGCCGCTTTCCATCTGAGTGAACATATTTTCCAGCTTGGCCGCCTGTTGGCGAGCCAGCTTCACATCACGGTATTTACCCTGACGGAACAGAGCCACTTCACGTGCCTTACGTTCATCTTTAACCACCAGTACTTCAGCACCGGCGGTAGGTGTACCAGAAAGGCCCAGTATTTCCACTGGAATTGAAGGCCCGGCCTCTTTAATAGATTTACCGTTTTCATCAATCATAGCCCGTATACGACCATAATCCTGTCCGGCAATAATAATATCACCTTTCTTCATCAGGCCATCCTGAACCAGAATAGTAGCAACCACACCACGACCTTTGTCCAGGCGAGATTCAATAACCACCCCCTTGGCCGGACCATCAGGAATAGCCGTCAATTCCATAATTTCTGCGGTAACAGAAATGGCATCCAGTAATTCATCCACTCCCTGTCCAGTTTTAGCTGAAACCGGCATAAACATAACATCACCACCCCATTCTTCCGGGATCACATCCAGTGAGGCCAGTTCATTCTTGACTCGTTCAGGATCAGCGGCTTCCTTATCTATTTTATTGATTGCAATAATAATAGGTACTTCAGCCGCTTTTGCGTGCTGAATGGCTTCCTTGGTTTGCGGCATAACACCATCATCTGCTGCGACTACCACAATAACAATATCTGTGGCATTAGCCCCACGCGAACGCATAGCCGTAAAAGCGGCGTGTCCAGGGGTATCCAGAAAGGTAATCATACCTTTGTCTGTTTCCACATGATAAGCACCGATATGCTGGGTAATACCGCCAGCTTCACTATCGGCAACTTTGGATTCTCGAATAAAATCCAGTAAAGAGGTCTTACCATGGTCAACATGGCCCATAATGGTTACTACAGGTGCTCTGGGTGATTGTTCACCTTCATTAATAGATTCCATCAGATTATCTTCAATCTGCTCACTCTTCATAGGTACAGCAACATGCCCCATTTCTTCAATAACAATTGAGGCGGTTTCCTGATCAAGCATCTGATTAATGGTTACCATACTGCCCATATTCATCATAATTTTAATGACTTCACCGGCTTTCACTGACATTTTTTGTGCCAGATCTCCCACTTTAATGGTTTCGGGTATAGAGACTTCAATGACTTTTTTCTCAGTGGGCATCTCAAATACATGTTTCGTTTCAATATTAATGGAAGCCGCTCTCTTTTTCTTAAAGCGTTGCCCTTTACTGCCCTTCTGATCTGCTGCAGTCAGTTTACCTTTACGGGACTTTCCAGCCGACTTACTGCCTTTTTTAGCATTTTCAGAAAATTTTGGTTTATCAGGATGTCTCTGTTGTTTGCTTGCTGCCGGTTTAGCTGCCGTTTGCTTATCTGTTTTCTGTTTAACCGGAGGATTTCTTGGTGCTTCTTTAAGAATAGGTTTGGTCTGTTTTCTGGCCCGTTCTTCAATATCCAGCTGTTCCGAAGATTTAGTACTGGCTTCTTTGGTACTAGACGTTTTCTGTGCCGCAGTTTCCTGCTGTTGTTTAAGTGCGTCTGCTGCTGCTTTTGCTGCCTGTTCTGCCTTTTGAGCTGCTTCAGCTTCCAGACGAGCTTTTTCTTCCTGTTCTTTTTCAGCTTCCAGACGTTTTTTAGCTTCCAGCAGTTCTTCTTCAGAAGAATCCACTTGAGTATCTTCAACAACACTGCGTTTGACATACGTCCGCTTTTTACGTACTTCAACTTTAACTTTTTTGCCGCCTTTTTTAGAGCTTGAGGCAGTACTCAGTTCGGTTGTGGTTTTACGCTTCAGGGTAATTTTATTGGGTGTGGCTTTTACAGCACCATGCTTATCGCGTAAAAAAGCCAGTAATTGCTGTTTTTCATCTTCTGTAACAGGTGACTCCGGTCCATCAACTTTTATTCCAGCACCATGCATCTGTTCTATAAGACGTTCAACGGGCGTACCGACAGTATCGGCAAAATCTTTTACTTTAGTTTCTGACATAATATTTCTCCTCGCCCAACCGCTTATCGCTTATCGTCTGATTGCTTATCTTCTGTCTGCTCTTCATTTTGCCCTTCTTCTTCAGCAAACCACGGCGCTCGAGCCGTCATAATCAGTTCAGCTGCTTTTGCTTCATCAATACCTTCAATATCAAGCAATTCATCAACGGACTGCTCAGCTAAATCTTCCATAGATATTATATTTCTGGATGCCAGCTTATGTGCCATCGTTTCATCCATGCCATCCATTTCCAGAAGGTCAGTAGCCGGTTCAGCATCACTTAATTGTTCTTCATCACGTATTGCCTGTGTTAATAACACATCCTTGGCACGTTCTCTTAAAGCCAGCACGGTATCTTCATCCAGCTCTTCTATATCCAGCATTTCCTGAAGCGGAACATAAGCCACTTCTTCCAGAGAGGTAAAACCTTCATTTAAAAGTAAAATACCAAGGTCTTCATCAATATTGAGATTTTCAACCAGTTTATTCAGAATCTTCTGAGCTTCTTCTTCATTCTTACTTTCAGCTTCTTCAAGGGTCATAACATTGAGCTCCCAGCCTGTCAGCTGAGATGCCAGTTTAATATTTTGTCCATTACGGCCAATAGCCAGGGATAATTGCGCGTCTTCCACTGCTATATCCATAGAATGGTTGTCTTCGTCAACCACAATAGACTGGACTTCAGCTGGAGACATGGCGTTAATCACATATTGTGCCGGATTTTCATCCCACAAAATAATATCTACCCGTTCCCCGGCCAGTTCATTGGAAATAACCTGAACTCGTGAGCCACGCATACCTACGCAGGCACCCACCGGATCAATACGTTCTTCATGAGCTTCTACGGCAATTTTGGCACGTAAACCGGGATCCCGAGCAGCGCCATGTATTTCAATCAGACCTTCACCAATTTCAGGGACTTCAATAGTAAATAGCTCTATTAGAAACTTAGGGGATACTCTGCTGAGACTTAACTGAGGGCCGCGATTCTGAGATTTAACTTCGTACAGATAACCGCGAATTCTATCACCATTGCGTACCGGTTCACGGGGGATCATGTCTTCGCGTTTGATAATCGCATCAATATTATTGCCAATATCAGCAATGACATTACCCCGTTCAATACGTTTGACAGTACCGGACAGCATTTCTCCAATACGTTCATGATATTCGTCAACCACTTTTTTACGTTCTGCTTCACGAACTTTTTGTACGATAACCTGTTTGGCAGTCTGTGCAGCAATACGGCCAAATTCAACCGATTCAATCGGTTCTTCTATATATTCGCCCGCCTGAATATCAGGGTGCTGGTCTTTAACTCTCGACAGCAGCACCTGCTTGTCATAAAACTCAAAGGGGTCTACTTCATCATCTAGCACAAGCCAGCGACGGAAAGTTTCATATTCTCCAGTCGTTCTGTCAATGGAAACTCTAACTTCAATGTCTTTACCCGACTTTTTCTTGGTTGCAGAAGCCAGTGCGTATTCCAGGGCTTCAAAAATGATTTCTTTTTCAATACCACGTTCGTGTGAAACGGCATCAACAACCAGGAGAATTTCTTTACTCATACTTTTGTCCTAACAGTTCCGGATATTCGGCCGGAGATAATAATAAATTTTTGGTAATTGCTGTGTTTTACCAGGGGAAAATTAACATTTTCTAGAACCTGGCAATAATATTGGCCTTGTCAATATCGGTAAAAGGTACGCTTAATTTATCCCCGTCAATTAGAAAAACAATATTAGTATCTTCTACTGACTGAATCGTTCCTTTAAATTTGCGCTGACCATTCTCAAGTTGTGGGCGTAAGGTTCTAAACTTAACGTCCTCACCAATAAAACGTTCATATTGCTCAATCTTAAACAGCGGACGATCCAGTCCAGGGGAAGAAACTTCCAGCGTATATTCATTACTGATAGGATCTTCTACATCCAGAATTCCGCTTAACTGATGACTGACATCCGCACAATCATCAACACTGATACCTTTTTCTGAATCAATATATATCCGTAAAATGGAATGACTGCCCTGGGAAATATATTCCAGCCCCACAAATTCATATCCCATAGAACTGACTACAGGTTCCAGCAATTCATCAAGTTGTTGGGTTTTTATGGACATTTGACCCGTCTCAAAATTTTCTGCTACAAATAAAAAATGGGCCTAAGGCCCACTCTTAAAATCCTGATGCTGAAAATACTCATAGATTATTAATCAACACAGGTCCGGAGATACGAAATCTCTCATTTTAAAGTTCATTTCAGCACTAAAACCTGTTTCGCCAGATAAATTAATGCAAAAAATTTATGCGCTAGATTATAGGGTTATACGGCATTCATAGCAAGTGCTTTATTCCCAAAAACTTAAAATATTAGAACAGTAACAGCGGAAGTCTATATAACACCAGAGCAACATTGAACTTATACTTTAAATTCAACTGGATATAACTTATAGT
>JALSUJ010000190.1 GCA_027071355.1 Gammaproteobacteria bacterium
TCCTATTACGATCCCATGTATGAATATCAGCTGGAAAAGAAACAGAATCTGGTTGTTTTTCGTGGCAATTCTCATCAGATTAAATCCAGTCAAAGTAAAATCCTTGACATGGGTTAAGGCACAATTTTCCCCTCACAGTAGAATTTAGCTCATTATCATTTTGGGTTAATTCTATTGAGGGGTAATTTTGTTATCTTCATCTATTAATGCCTTTATGGCTGCACATCATAAACAATGTGATGAGCTATTTGCTCAGGCAGAAAAATCCGTTGCTGACGGGCACTGGGATAGTGGTTTACAGGAATGGCAGGCATTTGCTGAAGAGCTGGAAAAGCATTTTTCCAGAGAAGAGCAGATCCTGTTTCCAGAATTTGAACAGGCGACCGGTATGACTAGCGGACCCACCCAGATGATGCGCATGGAACATGAACAGATGCGGGCACTGGTTAATGAAATTAATAAAGCTGGTGATAATAAAGATCTGGATCAGTTTCTAGCTTTAACGGAAACATTAATGATTACAATGCAGCAGCACAATATGAAAGAAGAACAGATCCTGTATCCTATGACGGATCAGTCTTTGACTAATGTTGCTGATATTATTGAACGCATGAACCAGACCTGATGGACAGATAATGGCCAGAGAAATTATTCTCGATGTCAGTGAACTGGAGCCGCCGCAGCCTTTTGAAGAGGTGCTTAAACAGCTCAGAAAACTTCAGGCGGGAGAATATATTAAAATGCTGCACCGTAAACAGCCCCTGCCTTTAATTCAACTGTTGCACGAAAACGGATATGCTGTCTCTATGAGCAATAGCCCGTCAGGGCTGTGGGAAATTATTATCTGGAAAATGTCTGATCCGGTTTCTGCTGCCGATTGTAACACTCAATTTGGTACCAATATAATTCAAGCTGATGTCAGCAGTAACCGCTGATATTCTATCTGTAAAATATTTGTAACTTTTCAATATAATTTTTACTTTGTAATAGTATCAGTCTGCAGTACCTGTATTTACTGGGTTTATGGAGGCAGGATGCCGAGATAAAGCGACACAGGGATGTGCTTAAGCGTCCCCGGAAATACGGGTACTGCAGGCTGATACTGTAATTCATGCTCAGTAGTTACATAAATAGTTAATAAATAGATGAATCACTGATGAATATTCGCGGACTCTCACTGGAAACTATCCCTCCTATATTTACCCCGTTCCGTTTTTTCCTGAGTGCACCTCTGTCTGGTATCCTGGCTGCAATATTATTGATTTATTCTGGCACGGATATCTGGCTGACACGCTGGAATATTAATAATCTTGCTCTGACCCATTTATTGACCATCGGTTTTATGTTAATAGTTATGTTGGGTGCTTTATATCAGTTTATACCCGTAATGACCGGTCAACTGATACC
This sequence comes from Gammaproteobacteria bacterium, assembly GCA_027071355.1. Classification (GTDB taxonomy): domain Bacteria; phylum Pseudomonadota; class Gammaproteobacteria; order GRL18; family GRL18; genus JANELJ01. The sequence goes on from JALSUJ010000190.1 coordinate 1,408, forward strand.
AGGTAGTAAAAAACTGGCATCTTCTATACATATTATGATCAGCCTGGGTGTCCTGACACTGGTGACTGGCTTTTTAAGTCATAGCCGTATTTTTTTTATCCTGGCACTGTTTTTTCTGGGCATCGGTTTATGCCTGTTTGCTGGTTCTCTGCTGCCTTTATTGATCGCCCGTCTACAGAATCAGCTAATCGTTTTTCTGTTAAGAATATTGTATCTGGTTCTAATGGTTACTTTAGGTCTGGGTCTGTATATGCTGCTGGCTCATGCCGTTCCGTCTCTGGAAATTGACTTTCGAAATTATACGGACTTACATGTCCTTTGGGGATTAGCAGGGTGGATAGTGCTGATTATTATGGCGATCAGTTCACAGGTGATCCCTATGTTTTATGTCACACCTGAGTTCTCAAGAAATTATCTTAAAATGCTGTCACTGGCAATATTGATTACCCTGGTGAGTTTAAGCCTTTATCAGGGAGGATATATTAAAGCTCTAGAAGTGCTTTTGACGCTTGAATTATTGATCTTTGTTGTCTATACACTGCATCTCATTGGACAACGTAAACGTAAAATAGCGGATGTTACCATTTATTTTTTCAGGTTGTCCCTGGTGTCTTTACTGGTCGGTATTATTATCTGGTGGCTGGGCAGATATCTGGCACAGCAGACGTTTTATTTTTTACTTGCTATCGTGATGATTTATGGTCTGGCAATTTCTGCAATTACTGGTATGCTGCATAAAATTGCTGCTTTCCTGATATTTTTACATTTACAGAAACTCTCTTTATCTCGACCCACAGCTATTAGTCTGGTTCCTAATATGAAACAGGTGATCAGCAGTCAGAATTCCTGGATACAGTTTATGTTATTTCTGCTGTCTTATGCCTTTATATTAGTCAGTGTTTTTTTCCCTCAACTAACCGTGCTGGCAGGTGTTTTTATGTTACTGAGTTTTAGCTGGCTGGCTTATTGTTTATTTCAGGCTATCAGGCGGTATCAGAAAATCCAGCTTGAGATTCTGGCCTTACCTGAGATGAAGATGTCTATTTGAATTTGAAGGTTCAACCTCACCTGGTGAAGGTTGAATAAATTCCTTGTATTGCATAATCCTAAATAAATCAGTTGAACCTACTGCGAATGTCCATAGCACTGAATCTACAAGACTTTCTAGAACATTTTGACTTCACCCGGGTGGCTACGCCCCGAAGGAAGTGCCACAACTGGTGGTATTTCTGAAAACGCTGTTCTGTGCCAGAGAAAAAGGACGGGGGCAGGTCAAATATCTGACTGATGAAGTGATGGAAATACCAGTCTCAGCTATAGAAGCCTTGCATAAGGAAACCATTCACTTATATGATAAGTCACACCCGGCTAATTAAAAAAGCCAGAAAACGAGAAGCACTTATAAGAAAGGAAGACTGCGCTTAATAGCAGGTTCTTTTTCTAATCAATAATCCCATTAAACATAGGACAAAAAATGTACCGATTTTTTATGAGTTTCATTATCTTTATATTAATTACTGTTTCAGGACAGGCTTACTCAGAGACACTCCGGGTGGGTGTATCAACCAATTATCCACCGGTGATTTTTAAAAATAATGGAGAGGTTTTGGGTATAGAAGCCGATCTTGCCAGGGCAGTGGGTAAACAAACTGGTATGGATATTAAATTTGTTGAAATGCCCTGGGAATCACTGGAAACGGCATTAAATGATGGTAAAATTGATGTGGTTATGTCCGGAGTGTCCGTGACCAGTAAACGTCAGCAGCGGGTTGATTTTAGCAAACCCTATATGGTAATTGGGCAAATGGTGCTTATTAAAGCCGACAATATTATGACTCTGTCGTCTAAAATGTCCATGTATCAGTCTGGTCGTCGCTTTGGGGTGGAAAAAAACACCACGGGGCAGCATTATGTAAACGACACATTCCATGCAGCTAAAATTATAGCTTTTGATACCGTGGAGCAGGCTATAGCCGCTCTTAAAGCCAATAAAATTGATTATTTTGTGCATGATGCACCGACTATCTGGAAATACACCGTTCTGCCTAAAACTCAGGATCGGGAATTATTCGGTCTTTATGAATATATGACTGAAGAACCTCTGGCCTGGGCGGTTAAAAAAGGCAATACCAAACTGCTGGAAAAATTAAATTCAGCTCTGGCAAAACTAAAAAGCCAGGGACTGGTCAATCGTATTACCAATAAATGGATCCCGTTAAGAATTGAAGTCGGGAAATAAATAAAATGTCAGAACATAATATTACCCTGAACTGGGAAAAACAGACGGAATCATTTGATTATACTGCGTACAATCGTGATCACACCTGGGATTTTGGTCATGATCTGGTGGTTAATGCCTCCTCAGCCCCTGAATTTATGGGAACGCCTGAATATGCCGATCCGGAACGTGCTTTTGCTGCGGCATTATCCAGTTGTCAGCTATTGTTTTTTATTGCCATCTGCTCAAAAAAACACCTGACTGTTCAGCATTACAGCGATAAAGCAACCGCCTTTCTGGAAAAAAATGACCAGGGCGAACTGATCATCAGCAAGGTGATTTTAAGGCCGGAAGTCGTGTTTGCAGAGGGAATAGAGCTTAGCCGGGAGGCGCTGCTAAAAATTCATCAGCAGGCACATGAACGCTGTTTTCTGGCCAGATCTGTGCGTTCCGAGATAATGATAGAGCCTGTGTTTAATTGATGTTGTCATTTCCGGCTGCATGCCGGGCCGCACGCCTGGCTTTGCGTTTTTTATAATGTTTAACAACATGCAGGCGCCAGAGCAGTCGGATAGTGGCATAACCCAGTACTGCACTGATCACTCCAAAGATAAAACAGCCCAGTAAAAAGGGTTGCCAGATCAGATGAATTTGATGGCTGAACCAGTCCAGTGTCAGTTTATAATCACTTTGTAATGCCTCCTGCCCCATGACCCGGGCACCTACCAGATAGGCTGCGTAAAATAATGGCGGCATGGTGATGGGATTGGAAACCCAGACCAGGGCCACCGATATGGGTAAATTAACGCGCACAAAAATAGCCACGGCAGCAGCAATAATCATTTGTGAAGGTAAAGGGATAAAGGCAACGAATAAACCTACGGCAAAGGCACCGGAAACCGAACGCCTGTTAAAATGCCAGAGGTTGGCATCATGAAGTAAGCTTCCAAAAATTTGTAAATGTTTATGCTCCTTGATGGTTTTATGATCGGGCATATATTTTTTTATCAGCTTTTTTGGCATAATACAGATAACTTTAGTTTTAAATTTTTGGAAAGCAAGCAATGCGCACAGGGATTGTCGCGTTTTTGGCTGGAAATATGACGCTGCTTTATCTGCCGTATTTCCCCAAAACATCTATTATTCTGATAGTTTCTATCTTACTGTTGATTTTAACAGGCTTATTATACTGGGTTAAAAGAAAATATCTCTATTTAACCCGACAGTTTCTGTCTTTGTGTTTTTTGAGTCTGTGTTATGCAGCAGGTTTTGTATGGACCGCATTATATATTGTTTATGCACTGCCTGAACTTGATCTGAAACAATTAGAAGGTAAAACCATACGAGTTAAAGGGCAAATTGTCTCCTTACCTCAACCGTCCTTTTCCAGCACATCTTCCTATAAAAAAGCACTAAAAACTCGCTTTGAGTTTAATATTCTCTCCAGAGAAGTGGAACATAATGGCGCTGTGCTTCAGGATAAGCAGTTTACCGGTAAAGTACGTTTAAGCTGGTATGGCGGTTATCAGAAAATTGACTCCGGACAATTCTGGGTACTGGATATTCGCCTCAAAAAAAATAATGGTCTGCAAAATCCCGGGGGCTTTGATTATGAGCAATGGTTATATCAGAACCATATTCAGGCCAGTGGTTATGTGCTTAAAGGTCATAAATTTAAAACCATAGAGACTGCTTCAGGAACACAACTTAGGCAGACTATTGCTCATAAGCTGGATAAAGCGCTTAAAAACAACCCCTATAAAGGTCTGTTTAAAGCCCTGGCCATAGGCTATCGAGCTGAACTGCCTGATAATCAATGGCAGATTTTTTTTCGTACCGGAACCAATCACCTGATTGCCATTTCAGGTTTACATATTGGTCTGCTGTCAGCACTGGTATGGTCTCTGGTATATTATCTGTGGCGTCGAAGTCAGATGCTTAACCAGATCATCCCGGCAGTATTTGCTGCCGGTAGTTCGGCATTGCTAATGGCAAGTTTTTATGCTGCTATGGCCGGTTTTGCTATTCCTACCCAAAGAGCACTGGTTATGCTTAGTGTGGTTTTTATAGCCGTCATGTTTAAACGGGAGTTTACACCGATTTACATTGTGCTCTGGGCATTATTAATTGTATTAATAATGGATCCCCTGAGCAGTCTGTCAGCAGGTTTCTGGCTCTCTTATGGTGCGGTAGCCATTATTATGCTGGCTATTTCTGCTCGTCTGTCACATAGCCGGGGAGTCCGGGCAAAGATCAGCAGCTTTGTCAGAGTACAATGGGTTATATTTATTGGCCTGCTGCCTTTAATGGCCATATTGTTCAAACAGTTTTCAGTCACTGCACCGCTGGCCAATCTGGTCGCTGTACCGCTAATGAGTCTGTTTATTGTACCTGCCACCCTGTTTGGCACCTTGCTGAGTCTAATATTTCAGCCGCTGGGAATGCTGCTGTTTAACCTGCTGCAATGGCCATTAGATGCCTTGTTCTGGTTTCTGGCTTATCTCAGTGAGTGGTCAGGCAGTCTGTATTATATTCCGCAACTATCTTTATGGGTCATTCTGCTGATGATTGCTGGTAGTTTATGGCTGCTTATGCCCAGGGGCTGGCCTGGACGAAGTTTAGGGATACTATTGCTGATACCGGTTATTAATATAACCGCGCATAAACCACCAGCCGGGCAGATAAGGCTAACCATGCTGGATGTGGGGCAGGGGCTGGCTATGGTCATACAGACCCGGCAGCATACTATGGTGTACGATACTGGGGATAACTATTCAGCACAGTTTAATATGGCAGACAGTGTGATTATTCCATTTTTAAGATCACGTGGAATCAGACACATTGACCGTTTAATCATCAGCCATACGGATCGAGATCATGCAGGCTCATATAAGGAACTAATTAAGCATTTTTCTGTGGCTGAAATCATCTCCGGTGAAGCATCTTCGGATTTCTTTGATAACTTTAAAAAGCATACTCACAAGCGCATCAGTCAATGCCAGAAAAATGATAAATGGTGGTGGGACGGGGTATTGTTTGAAGTACTGTCACCGATTATAGCATCACCTTTAGCAGAAAGTCTGCGGGTATCAGGGAATAATAAAAAAAGCAGCCAGAAAAAGAATAATAACCAGTCCTGTGTTATCTATATTACGGCTCAAAATAAATTTAGTTATCTGCTAACTGGGGATATAGAGAAAAAAGTAGAAGTTAAACTGCTCAAAAATTATCCGGATCTGACAGTAAAAGTTCTGCAGGTGCCTCATCATGGTAGTAAAACATCATCCAGTGCCTCGTTTTTAAGCAGGATAAAACCACAGATGGCGTTATTTTCTTATGGCTATCGAAACCGGTTTCGGCATCCTTCAGAGAAAGTAGTTCAAAGATATCAGAAAAAAGGGGTAAAATTGTACTCAACGGCCAATGGTGCTATTGATATTAAAGTGGATTTAACCAATAATTCACTGTTGGTGACACAGCAACGATTAGTCAATAAACGATTCTGGCACCGTGACGCAGAAGCGTTTTAAATCAATACTCATTGTAAACTCAATAAAATTAGGAAAATTCGTGTTTGAATTAATTGTTTCCGGCGGCTGGATGATGGCCCCGATTATTTTGTGTTCTATACTGGCCTTCACTATTATTATCGAACGGTTCCTGACATTGCGAGAGCAGAAAATTGCCCCCTCAAACCTGGCCGAACAAATTATCAAATGGCATCATAAAAAGCGCATTACTACTGAAATCATAACAAAATTATATAATGATTCCCCTCTGGGGCGTATTCTGGCGGCGGGATTGCGCAATATGAACGGTGCGCGGGATATTATGAAGGAAAGTATCGAGGAAGAAGGACGTCAGGTGGCTCAGGAACTGGAACGCTTTTTAAATACTCTGGGAACCATTGCTTCAATCTCTCCCTTATTGGGCTTACTGGGAACAGTTATAGGTATGATTAAAGTTTTTGCAGTGATTACCAGTTTGGGCGTGGGTGATCCCAAAGTACTGGCAGATGGGATTTCTCAAGCTCTGATTACTACTGCTGCCGGTCTGTCCGTGGCTATCCCGACCTTTATGTTTTATCGTTATTTTCGTGGCCGCGTTGATGAATTGCTGTTAAAAATGGAAGCACAGGCCGTTTATATGGTCGAAGTTATACATGGTGATCGTCTGGAGAAAAAGGACTGATATGAATTTCAGACATAAAGAACCTGATGATCTGGATATTAACATTACCCCGTTAATAGATGTGGTCTTTCTGCTGTTGATCTTTTTTATGGTTTCTACCACCTTTGATCATCAGTCAGAACTGAATATTGAATTACCTGAGGCCAGTGGTGAAATCTCTCAAATAAAGAATAGTGATATTGACGTCTTTATTAGTTCAAAAGGTGAATATACCATTAATGGTAAGGCATTGATTAATACTCAAATTGAAAGTTTAATCAGAGCTATGCGCAATGTGGCCGGTGAGAATAAAGACCCTCGAGTTATTATTTCGGCCGATAAAAATACCACTCACCAATCGGTTATGAGTGCAATGGATGCTGCCCGCCAGGCGGGTTTTATACATATAACTTTTGCCGCTGTTAAACCGGAATAACAGATTTTTATGAAGTCGGTCACTGCCTACTGGTCAGATCTGAACTGGGTTAGTATCGTTTTATGGCCAATGAGTCTGTTTTATTGTCTTTTAGTTTTTCTGCGTCGATTGCTGTACCGCCTGGGTCTATTGGGTGCATACCGCTCTGCTTTGCCGGTTATTGTAGTAGGCAATATTTATATAGGCGGTAATGGTAAAACACCCTTAGTGATTGAACTGGTGGAGCAGCTGAAAAAGCGCGGCTATAAGCCTGGCGTGGTCAGCCGTGGCTATGGCGCCTATGATAAAATCCATCATTCTGCTGCTTTTCCCTGGCCCAGACGAGTCACACTGGAGCAGGCTGCTGGCTATTTTGGTGATGAGCCAGTGCTTATACATCAGGCCACTCAATGTCCGGTTTTTATTGATCCGCAGCGCAGCAGCGCAGTACAGGCTCTGGAACAGCAAACAGATTGTAATGTGATTATCAGTGATGATGGTTTGCAGCATTATGCCCTGCAACGGGATATTGAAATCAATGTCACTGATGCCCGGAGACTTTATGGTAATGGCCTGTGTCTTCCGGCAGGGCCATTAAGAGAATCCTGCAGGCGGCTCAATTCAGTGGATTATATTGTGTACAATATATCCCGTGGAAAACTCAGTGACAGCCTCCTGCTGGATAAACGCTCATTCAGTATGAATTATACTGTTGAAGCGCTGCAATCGGTTGCCCAACAGCCGCCAATGACCATGACTCTGGAGACGTTTAAGGGTAAAATCGTACACACTATTGCGGCCATTGGTGAGCCGGATGCTTTTTTCAGGTTATTAAAAAGCCACGGTTTGCAGCTAATTGAACATCCTTTTCCTGACCATTATCAGTTTCAGGAACAGGATTTGAATTTTAAAGACGATTTAGCGGTTATTATGACAGCAAAAGATGCCGTCAAATGTCGTATGATGCAGTTAAACAACTGCTGGTATCTGCCCATAAAGGCAGACATAAGCCCGCAGTTTTTTGAAGATATAGAACGTAAATTAAAAACACGGACACAATAGGGGCTTTAACCCTTTATATTTAATATACAAGGTTAACCCTTACCTGACTGAAATAGTATTAATAAAAAGAGAATTTAAAGTGGATAAAAAATTACTTGATATCCTTGCCTGCCCGGTTTGTAAAGGTGAGTTGAAATACGATAAAGAACACAACGAACTTATCTGTGAAAAAGATAAATTAGCTTACCCTGTTCGAGATGATATTCCGGTCATGCTTGAGTCGGAAGCCAGAAAACTTGATGCTTAAACAGCCAATATGTTTAATATCTCCTGGTTGACATTAAAAAAGAGTCCTAACTTGCTGAAAAATAAAGATAAAGATAAAGGTAAAGATAAAGGTAAAGTCAAAATATTATTTGTGTGCATGGGAAATATATGTCGTTCTCCAACGGCTCATGGTGTGTTTGAGCATCTGGTCAAAGCTGAAAATCTTGAAGATAAAATAGAGATAGATTCAGCCGGAACCCATGCTTATCATGTGGGAGAATCTCCTGATCAAAGGGCAGAGGAAACAGCTCACAAGCATAATGTTGATTTGTCCTATATTCAGGCACGTAAGGTTCATCCGAATGATTTTGAATATTATGACTATATTCTGGCAATGGATCTGGATAATTTATCTATTCTGGAAAAGGACTGCCCGGAAGATGCCAAACATAAGCTGCACCTGTTTCTTAATTTTGCTCAGGAACTGCAACAAAGGGAAGTGCCAGACCCTTATTATGGCGGGAGACAGGGCTTTGAAAATGTTTTTAATATGGTTGATGCTGCCAGTAAAGGCTTGCTTGAGAATATAAAAACGGTGGATTTATCCCGCTTGCCTGAGTAATAGTCCCTGCATATATGCTATTCGGTTGTTACTTCACCGATCTGAAAATTATTTTTACCCTGATTTTTAACCTGGTACATAGCCGCATCAGCAACTCTCAATAAGGTATTACAATCCGGACCATTATCAGGGTACAGGCTGACACCAATACTAATCCCAATCTGACACTCATTACCGCCAATAAACATGGGCTGATCAATTTTATCAATAAGGTTCTTGCATAGTGTTTTAACATTATCAATGTCTTTAATATTGCTATAACAGATAGTAAATTCATCACCACCCAGACGGGCAATTAAATCATCTTTTCTTAAGGAGTCCTGCAAGCGCCGGGTGACATCAACCAATACAGAATCACCTATATCGTGACCGAATTGATCATTAACCAGTTTAAAACCATCCAGATCCATATACAGCAGGGCTATGGTGTATTTATTGCGTTCAGCTCTTCTTAGTTCCTGACGTAAAAGTTCCTGGAATAATCGGCGATTAGGCAGACCTGTCAGACTGTCGTGACCGGCAATATGTTTTAAATGTTCATTGGCTTCCTGTAATTCCAGGGTCTTTTCTGTTACTTTATGTTCCAGTGAATCATGAGCGATAGTTAGTTTAAGAGCGGTATCTTTATATTGCGAAGCCAGTGTGGAAAGCAGATTCACAATTTTTGACATATGCCGGGTAACTACTATGGCCACAATAATAATCAATACAATGCTCAGGCCAGTTAAAATAGCTACTATAGTGTATGAGGATTTTAATTTTTTAACTGATTTATTTTTAAGTAACTGATTTTCGTGACTTTGATACACAATAAACTGATCCATATAGGACAGATTCTGATTTTGAAGAGGAACAGTTTCATTCACCAGGTAATTAAGAGCTTCCTGATTCTGATTGTTTTGCACCATTTCAATGACTTTATACTGACTGCTGACCACATTACGGGCAATTTCCCGCTGTATTTTTAACAGCTTTTTCTCATCATCGATAAGGGCTGTTTTAAGCAGTTCCTGACGGGTTTCAAGAAACAGGCCGCCAAGTGTTTGAAACTGCATAATGAGTGCATCTTTTTCAAAGGGATCTCTGGAGGTTATTAATGCCTGTAATTTAATAATTCGTTCACGGGAAATGGAACGCATTTTATGCATCAGGTCGATTTGTTTATTCTGGGTTTCAATAATTTGAATAATATTTTTATGGACTGAGTTGAGATATCTAAAGCTGAAGCCGGTAGCCAGAATAATTAAAAAGATAATAACAGTAAATGATAGCGTTAGATAATGTCTGGTTTTTTTTTCTTCAATGGAAGAATTTAGTGAACTCAGGTTCATATAATGATTCGTTAATAATTTTAATATCTTTTTATTATAGTGGGTAAATATACATTTCGGTAGGTAATCAATCACGAACATTGATTATTCCCGAATAAAGGGTTTTACAGGTTATTTTGGCTTTATTCGCACCCCAAGGGCACTTCCTCTGGGCGTACTCACCGTACGGGTGAAGTTAAAATGTTCTGGAAAATCCTTTAGATTCAGTGCATAAGGCTGTTGCAGTCGGTGGCAACTGATTTTTC
>JALSUJ010000191.1 GCA_027071355.1 Gammaproteobacteria bacterium
TAAAACCTGATTGTTAATAGTATTCCTTATAAATTTGTTATCTAAAATTAAATAATAAGAGTGAATGATGAGTATTGAAAAAGAATTGATGCAACGCAGTAATTCCAAATGTGAATTATGCGCTAGTGAAAATAATTTGTCTGTCTATGCTATACCACCCGACTCAGATGGCACGGCGGAGCAGAGTATTTTACTCTGTGATAGCTGTCGTGAGCAGATTGAAAATCCTGAAAAAATGGATCCAAACCACTGGCACTGTTTAAATGACAGTATGTGGAGCCAGATCCCGGCAGTTCAGGTTATGGCCTGGCGTCTATTAAACCGCCTTCGACCTGAAGGCTGGCCACAGGACCTACTGGATATGCTGTATCTGGATGATGATACATTAAAGTGGGCACAGGCTGATAGTCAGGATGAAGAGGCAGATAGTATTAAACATCTTGACTGTAATGGTGTAGTACTAGAGGCTGGTGATACTATAACAATAACTAAAGATCTGAATGTAAAAGGAAGCAGTCTTGTTGCAAAACGTGGAACAGCAGTAAGAGGAATTTCATTAGTCCCGGATAACCCTGAACAGATTGAAGGCAGAGTCAGTGGTCAACAGATAGTGATCCTGACCAAATTTGTAAAAAAATCCAGCTGACACAGATGAGCCTTTAACCTGGAAAAATCAGTTGAAGCTACTGCGAATCTCCAGCACTCTGAACATTTTTGCTACGCTTCAACTGATTTTTCCTGGTTAAAAGCCCCTTTTCTTTTGAGCATAAAATAAACGGCTCTTCCCAGTTTATGGAAATGAATACCCATAGCCTCTCCTAAAGCACCGTTATATATAACAACATCTGTACAATTTTTCTCCGTTGGTCAGAGATTTTAATTGATAGAAAATATCAATCATAATGATTTAAATAATCAATTTTATTAATTTATTGACTGTATCTATACTTAATTTAAAATCGCTTATCAGCGGTTGTCACGAATTAATTAATAAACAGGAGATAACTATTATGACTAAAAATAAATGCCCGGTGATGCACGGAGCTATATCTACAGGTGAAAGTACTGTCACGGAATGGTGGCCTAAGACCCTCAACCTCGACATCCTGCATCAGCATGATAACAAGACAAACCCGATGGGCGTGGACTTCGACTACCGTGAAGAAGTTAAAAAGCTGGATTTTGAGGCGATCAGGAAAGACCTGGAATCCCTGATGACAGATAATCAGGAGTGGTGGCCGGCGGACTGGGGTCATTACGGCGGCCTTTTTATCCGTATGAGCTGGCATGCGGCAGGTACCTACCGCATCGCTGATGGTCGTGGTGGTACAGGAACCGGCAACCAGCGCTTTGCACCAATCAATTCCTGGCCGGATAACGCCAACCTGGACAAGGCTCGACGCCTGCTATGGCCGATTAAGAAAAAATACGGCAACCAATTAAGCTGGGCTGATCTGATTGCTTATGCTGGTACCGTCGCCTACGAATCCATGGGACTGAAAAGCTATGGTTTTGCGTTTGGGCGAGAGGATATCTGGCACCCCGAGAAGGATATCTATTGGGGCTCCGAGAAAGAATGGCTGGCCCCGAGTGGCAGCAAAGGTACTCGCTATTCCGGGAAACGCGATCTGGAAAATCCGCTGGCCGCAGTGATGATGGGCTTAATCTACGTTAATCCAGAGGGTGTTGATGGAAATCCTGATCCGTTGAAAACGGCCAGAGATGTACGCATTACTTTCGAGCGTATGGCGATGAATGATGAAGAGACTGTCGCTCTTACAGCCGGTGGACATACAGTAGGTAAGTGCCATGGAAATGGGGATGCTGCGTTGCTTGGGCCAGAACCAGAAGGAGCGCCTATCAATGAACAGGGCCTGGGCTGGAACAACCACAGCCAACGCGGTATTGGTAACGATACGGTTACCAGTGGACTGGAAGGTGCGTGGACAACAAACCCGACACAGTGGGACAACGGCTATTTTGACATGTTGCTAAACCATAGATGGGGAGCAGTCAAAAGTCCTGCAGGCGCGTGGCAGTGGGAACCGATGGGTATTAACGAAGAGGATAAGCCAGTTGATTCCGAGGATCCATCGATTCGACACAACCCGGTCATGACCGATGCCGATATGGCGATGAAAGAGGATCCAGAGTACCGCAAAATTACGGAACGTTTTGCCAATGATCCAGAGTACTTCTCCAAAGTCTTTGCTCGTGCATGGTTTAAACTTACCCACCGTGACATGGGGCCCAGCTCACGTTACATCGGGCCGTATATACCAAAGGAAAAATTGATCTGGCAGGATCCGACACCCGCAGGTAATACGGACTATGACACTCAGGTTGTGAAGGACAAGATTGCAGCAAGCGGTCTGAGCATAAGTGAGATGGTCTCAACCGCCTGGGATAGTGCCAGAACCTTCCGTGGATCAGACATGCGTGGTGGTGCCAACGGTGCACGTATCCGTCTTGCTCCTCAGAAAGACTGGGAAGGTAATGAACCTGAACGCCTTGGCAAGGTATTGTCTGTGCTTGAACCTATTGCTGCCGATACCGGAGCAAGTGTAGCGGATGTGATTGTGCTGGCGGGTAATGTTGGTGTCGAACAGGCCGCCAAAGCAGCCGGTGTCGATGTCAGTGTGCCTTTCTCTCCGGGCCGTGGTGATGCTACTGAGGAAATGACTGATGTTAATTCATTTGCTGTGCTGGAGCCGCTGCATGATGGTTTTCGCAACTGGCTCAAGAAGGATTACGTGGTCAGTGCGGAGGAAATGATGCTGGATCGTACCCAGTTAATGGGACTAACTGCACCCGAAATGACTGTGCTTGTTGGCGGCATGCGTGTGCTGGGTACCAATCATGGAGATGCTAAACTGGGTGTTTTCACAGATCGTGAAGGCGTTCTGACGAACGACTTCTTTGTCAATCTGACCGATATGAATTATTCGTGGAAATCTGTTGAAGATAATCTATATGAAATCCGCGATCGTAAATCGGATGCTGTCAAATGGACGGCAACACGAGTTGATTTGGTCTTTGGGTCCAATTCTATCCTGCGCGCTTATGCCGAAGTCTATGCACAAGATGACAACCAGGTAAAATTTGTACAGGATTTTGTGGCAGCATGGAGCAAAGTCATGGACGCTGATCGCTTCGACCTGGAAAAATCTTAAACAAATAATCAGTTTAAGTTTGAACCTAGAAAAATCAGTTGCCACCGACTGCAACAGCCTTATGCACTGAATCTAAAGGATTTTCCAGAACATTTTGACTTCACCCGTACGGTGAGTACGAATAAAGCCAAAATAACCTGTAAAACCCTTTATCTCCAGCACCTAAGACTGTTTCGTTACGATGTCAACTGATTTTTCTAGGTTGAATAGTCTTTTTCATATAGCTCTTTAACGGTACTTTCAATCCATAGTTCTGCCTGCTGATTAATCTCTTTGGTTTTTAATTCCTGAGACTTAATTAGCGGGCCAATAACCATTTTGATTGTCCCCGGTTTTTTTAATAATTGTCCTTTAGGCCAGAATTCTCCGGAATTATGTGCAATAGGTAGAACATCAAAACCGGAGGCACTGGCTAGCATGGCGCCACCAATTTTATAATTTTCTTTTTGTCCGGGCCGGGTGCGGGTGCCCTCAGGAAAAATAATAACCCAGTGCCCTTCCTGCAGACGTTTAGTTCCATCAGTAACAATTTTCTTCAGGGCTTTTTTGCCGCTTTTTCGATCAATGGCAATGGATTTCATAGATGCCAGTGTCCAGCCGAAAAAAGGCACCCATAATAATTCCCGTTTTAAAATCCACACTTCGGGTATAAATAATAATTGCAGAGCCATTGTTTCCCAGGTGGACTGATGCTTGCAGAAAATAATACAGGGTTTTTCAGGAATATTTTCCTGGCCGGATATTTGATATTTTAAATTACAGATCAGACCCAGCATAAACAGGGTAAACCTTGACCATAAAGCAATGAATTTAGAACGGTGGTGGTATGGTATCGGATAGGCCAGTAAAAACAGGGTGGTGGCAATGGGTATAGATACCCACATAAACAATATAAAGATAACTGAACGGATATAAGCCATAGTTAATCCCTTATTGAAGCTTGCAGTAAGTGATGGGTAAAATCTGCCAGATCATTATAAACCGGAACATGACTATATTGAGTTAAATGTTCCTCAGTTATTTTGTTCAGGCTGACCAGGCCCTTACCTGTTTTGACCAGCGCTACCCTGGTTCCGGCAGTGAGTCCGGCATCCAGATCTCGCAGTGAATCACCAACGACATAAGTACTGGATAATTCATCTGCTGAAAGTGCATAATCTTTAGCTATCTGCAGTATCATGCCAGGTAGGGGTTTACGACAGTTACACTTATCTTCTGGACCATGTGGACAAAAATAAAATTGCTCAATATGCCCTCCTAGCGGTTGCAGTAATTGCTGAAGCTTATTATGCATGGCCTCTAAGGTATTAAGGCTGAATAACTGACGAAAGATACCAGACTGGTTGGTGGCCACAATAACTTTATAACCTGCCTGACAGAGCTGGGCTATAGCCTCCAGACTGCCGGGAAGAACAATAAATTCATCAGCAGATTTAATAAACTGATCCGAATCATGATTTATGACGCCGTCCCTGTCCAGAATAATGAATTGCTTCATTATCAGGCTTGTAATAAGGACAGATCAGCAACCTGCATAAACTGTTTATGCAGCTGGTTTAATAAGGCAATACGATTGTTTTTTAAGGCATTATCATCGGCCATAACCATCACATCATCAAAGAATTTATCCACTACATCACGTAATGTGGATAATTCTGTGAGTGCCTGAGTATATGCAGACTGAGCTAATAATGGTTCTACCTTAGCGGTTGCTGAATACAGTTGCCGGGCAAGATTTTGTTCAGCTGTTTCAACTAATAATGCTTCATCAATGCTGTCTGCTATTTCACCTGTATATTTTTTAAGGATATTGCTAATACGTTTGTTGGCAGCCGCCAGAGATTCGGCAGCCTCCAGCTGTTTAAACTGATTGACGGCATCAATGCGTAAGGCAAAGTCATAAGGCTGTGACGGGGTAACAGCCAGTACCGCGTCAAATACATCGGTATGGATATTCTGCTCAGCGAAATAGCCTTTAAGACGATCCAGCATAAATTTATACACCGCTTCACAGGCTTTATCAGCCTGAACATCATCTGTAAATAACCGTGCGGACTGCTGTAATAACTGAGGAATATTCAGAACCAGTTTATTTTCAATAATAGTTCTTAACAGTCCCAGAGCGGCACGTCTTAAGGCAAAGGGATCTTTATCACCACTGGGGATCTGTCCCAGTGCAAAAATACCCATTAGTGTATCAATGCGTTCGGCAATAGATAATACCTGGCCAATTTGACCTGAGGGTGTTTTATCGCCGGAAAAACGCGGCATATATTGTTCGTCCAGGGCAATAGCAACTGCTTCATCTTCACCGTCATTGAGTGCATAGTAACGACCCATAATACCCTGCAAATCTGGAAATTCATTAACCATTTCAGTCATTAAGTCACATTTGGCTAATTGTGCTGCCCGTCTGGCCTGAGCAGGATCGGCATTAAGTTCCCCGGCAACCCGTCCTGCCAGTTCAGTAACCCGCTGGGTTTTATCGTAGACAGTGCCCAGTTTGTTTTGAAAAACAACGGTTTTTAAACGCTCAAGCTTATTTTCCAGGGCATCTTTTTTATCCTGTGACCAGAAAAAACTGGCATCAGAAAGTCGGGGTCGAATAACCCTTTCGTTGCCTTTTTTAATTTGTTGCGGATCGGAACTTTCGATATTACTAATAGTAATAAAATAAGCCATCAGTCTGTTATTGTCATCCACCAGATGAAAATATTTCTGATGTTTTTTCATAGCAGAAATCAGAGCTTCTGCAGGGACATCCAGAAAATGAGTTTCAAATTCTCCTATAATGGCTGCAGGCCATTCAATCATACTGGTCACTTCATCCAGTAAGTCCGGATCGATAATTGCGGTGCCGCCAGCCTGTTGTGCAACAGTTATAATTTGTTTACGGATTATTTCCCGGCGAGTATTAAAATCGGCTATTACCTGCCCCTTATCTTTTAGTGCGGCCTCATATTCAGATGCAGAATCTAAAGTAATGGCCTGAGGATGATGGAAACGATGGCCCCGGGTCCTGTTGGATGTGGTAACACTAAGAATATCGGCCTGTATAACTTCTTCACCAAAAAGAATAACCGCCCAGTGTACCGGACGTACAAACATGGCATCCAGATCGCCCCAGTGCATACGTTTAGGAATGGGTAATTTATCCAGTGCGGTCTGAAAAATAGTCGGTATCAACTGTGCTGCAGGTTTGCCCTTTTCTTCTACGGTATAAGCCAGCCAGGCCCCTTTATCTGTTTCCTGTTTGGTCAGCTGTTCGACTTCTACACCACAGGAGCGGGCAAAACCGATGGCCGCTTTTGTGGGGCAGCCTTCTTCATCAAATGCAGCCTGTACAGCAGGACCCCGGCGTTGTGCCGATTTATCCGCTTGAGTGGTTGATAGATTATTGATCAATAAAGCCAGACGTCGGGGTGTGGCATAAATTTTTATTGCATCGTAATTCAGGCTGGCATCATTCAGCCCTTTAGCAACCCCATCACAAAAAGACTGAGCCAGTCCTTTGAGGGCTTTTGGCGGTAGTTCTTCGGTGCCAAGTTCAAGTAATAAATCTTTGTTGTCTGACATTATTTTAAGATCCAATTTTTTGCCGATGGTCAGGGCGCGATTATAAATTTGCTGTTGAAAATACCGCTAATTATACAGTATCAGTATTTTATTCTGCGGAAGCGGCAGCCATAGGAAAGCCGAGAGCTTCACGGCGATCATAATAAGCCTGTGCCACTGCACGAGCCAGTCCACGTACTCTGCCGATAAAGCGTGCCCGTTCAGTGACAGAAATGGCATGACGGGCATCCAGAAGATTAAATGCATGAGAGGCCTTAATCATCATTTCATAGGCCGGTAAGGGTAGTCCTTCATCAATCAGGCGCTTGCTTTCGATTTCCAGATGATCAAATTGCTGAAACAGATTATTTACTGGTGCCTGTTCAAAATTATAGGCCGACATTTCCACTTCATTTTGATGGAAAACATCACCATAGGTTACTTTACCCAGAGGACCATCGGTCCAGACCAGATCATAAATGCTTTCTACGCCCTGAAGATACATGGCAATACGTTCCAGACCATAGGTAATTTCACCGGTAACCGGTCTGCAGTCCAGGCCACCTACCTGCTGAAAATAAGTAAACTGAGTCACTTCCATCCCATTAAGCCAGATTTCCCAGCCCAGGCCCCAGGCACCCAGAGTCGGTGATTCCCAGTTATCTTCAACAAAGCGGATATCATGTACCAGCGGATCAATACCGAGCATTTTTAATGAGCCCAGATACAACTCCTGAATTTCCAGTGGTGAAGGCTTAATGACCACCTGAAACTGATAATAATGCTGCAGGCGGTTGGGATTCTCGCCGTATCGGCCATCGGTAGGACGGCGACAGGGCTGAACATAGGCTGCACTCCAGGGTTCGGGTCCAATAGCTCTGAGGAATGTGGCCGGATGAAAAGTTCCGGCACCCATTTCCATATCATAGGGCTGTTGCAGAACACAGCCTTTTTCGGCCCAATAGTTTTGCAGGGCCAGAATCAGTCCCTGAAATGTGGATACATCAGCTGTACTGGATGCAATGGTATTTTCTGACATTATATTATCTGACATCTATCTATATGATTAAAAGGACGTAATTATACCCCAAAGCACTTTTCAAATCGTTAATTTGAGTGAAATTGGCATCATTTTTATGGATTTAGGTGATGATCACAATATCTTCATATTTTCGAGGATATAATATCGAGCACAAGGTTGACCTATGGAATACACCTATAGCTCCGACAATTGAATTTATGGTAACTTGTAGAGTCAGAAAAACATCGACTAAATAAAAAAGGATTGAATAAAAATGAAACTGATTAAAATAACGATATTATTGCTGCTGCTCTCTCTGGCGAGTCTGGTCCTGGCACAGCCCAAAGAAATTGATGGCCTGATTATTAAGCCCAGTGCCTATAGTGTGACAGAAACACTAAATCGTCTGGAACAGATTTTAATGAAAAAAGGGCTGACTATTTTTACTCGTGTTAATCATACCAAAGGGGCGGCAAAAGTCGGTCTTACCATGACCGAGACTCAATTATTAATTTTTGGGAATCCGAAAACAGGAACCCTGCTAATGCAAAGTTCACCAACCACTGCAATTGACCTGCCTTTAAAAGCAATGGCCTGGAAAGATGCCGACGGCAAAGTCTGGCTGGCTTATAATTCACCGGATTATATTGCTGGACGTCATGGCATAAAAGATAGAAATGAGTTGCTGAAGAAAATTTCTGGTGCCTTAAAAAAATTCACAGATTATGCCACTAAAGCTGAAAAATAATATCTGATCAGGCGGGGGAAAAGATGTTTTTCCCCTGCTGCCAATCATGTTCCGGCAGGGTTTATAAAATCCTGCTGCTTTATCTATACACTTCTGCGGTACCAATTGTCAGTTTTTCAGCGTTTTAAATTGAGAACTATCTCACAATTTAAATAAATGAAGGGTACTCCCTGCTTGTTTAGCTTATTGATATATAGCTAAAATCTAATCTAGAATTATATAATAATGTACAAAAGGAGTTGTGATGAGAGTAAGGCATCACTTAATATTTGGAGTCATTACCGCAAGGGTAAAATTATGGCTCTGGAATAGAAAATTATCCCGACAATATCAGGCTATTATGCAGCATAAAAATCCTGTCAGCGTATTGGAGGGTTCTAATGATTAAATCAATAATCAATTTAAAATCCAGAGTAGAACGTTTTCGTGCACTGCGCAACTATGAAAAAAAACTTCCAGAGCAGTTGCAATCTTTATATGGTCAAAATATCCAGTACACACCGACCCAGATCACCATCGCTATTCGTAAAGCAGGATTACCGGTTAAACACCGCCAGCTGGCTTATGAAATGTATCTGAGCAGGGAGGAAATAGAATCTTTTTACGAAAACAGTCGTAAACATCCGGAATTCGGCCCCCTGCCCTCTATCACATTGAATTAAAGCTTCACAGCCCCTGGTAGATACGGAAATTCGAATTCAGGCAAAAGCATTTTTCCGGTATTTAAAATACTCAGGGATCTGTACACTGCTTTTTTGTTATAATCGCTGCTTTCCAAGTAAAACTAAAGTAGTCAAATGAAACAAAAACGCAAAGCCGTGGCTCTGATTTCCGGCGGTCTGGATTCCATGCTGGCCGTTAAAGTGATTCAGGAACAGGGTATTCATGTCGAAGGCATTAATTTTTTTACCGGCTTTTGTGTAGAAGGTCATACCCATGCAGTAAGAAAAAAGCATAAAGACAAACAAAAACGCAACAATGCTTTATGGGTTGCAGAGCAACTGGGCATTAAACTGCATATTGTGGATGTGGTAGATGAGTATAAAGATGTTCTGCTCAATCCCGTACATGGTTATGGTAAAAATGTAAATCCCTGCCTGGATTGCAAAACCTTTATGGTTAAAAAAGCCGTGCAATGGATTAAAGAACATGACTTTGATTTTATTATTACCGGTGAAGTGGTCGGCCAGCGTCCCATGTCACAGCGAAGGGAAACCATGCCGGTCGTCGCTAAAGAATCTGGTGGAGATGACTTGCTGGTTCGTCCGCTCAGTGCCAGACAATTACCGGAAACTCTGCCTGAACGGGAAGGCTGGCTGGATAGAGATAAATTATATGATTTCAGCGGTCGTACCCGTAAACCGCAAATGGCTCTGGCGCAACAGTACGGCTTTACAGATTACGCCCAGCCAGCGGGCGGCTGCTGTATGCTTACAGATGAAAATTATGCCATTAAATTACAGGATATGTGGCATAATCGCCCTTCTCGAAATTATGAGCTGGATGATATTATCATGTTAAAAATGGGCCGGCATTTCAGACTGGCTCCTTATCTGAAACTGATTATTGGTCGTGAAGAAGGCGAAAATAATTTTATGCAGGGCTATAAAAATCAGTTTATGTCTATTTTCCCAACCAGCCACCCTGGTGCACTTTGTCTGGTTGATGGTGAGTTTAAAACGGAGCAGGAAAAACAACAGGCCCTGGCTCTGGTGGCGCGATACAGTCAGGGTAAAAATGATGCTCAGGTGAGTTTAACTATTCGTCAGAGTGATGGTACGGAACAGGACTTTACTATTGCGCCCATGGCACCAGAAAATATTAATAAGGAGTGGCTGATATGAGTGATGAGGTGCACTATGTGGATGCTCGTCGTTTGTTATGTCCTCTTCCTGTTATCAGAGCACAGGATGCTGTGGCGCAACTCAAAACCGGTGATATGGTGATTGTAAGCAGTACTGATCCGGGCGCTAAAGCAGATATTCCAGCCTGGTGCCGGATCAATGGGCATCAAGTAATTGATATTAAAGAGCAGGATCATGAGATTATTATAACCCTTTGTGTCGGGGACTGCTGATTTTTAGAAAATAGTGAAAAACTGGAAAAAACCTAACATTAAGTATTGCTTATATTAATTAAATCTAATATACTATACCTAAGTTGAATGTTAATAAAAAAATCAACGTGAACACATTAAGCGGATAGATGTATCTATCCAATGCACATATTTAAAGATAAAACACATACTGGAGAGTATAAAATGAAAAAATTAATTATTGCTGCTGCTATTGCAACTTCTGTTGTTTCTATGACTGCTAATGCCTTCTGGGGTGATGACAGCAACTCCAATACAAACTGGAATGGTTATGGTCAGAACAACTGGAACAACAACGGCTATGGTAATGGCTATGGTAGTGGTTGGGGCGACGGCAGCATGGACAGCGACATGGATGGTGATGTAGAAATCACTATTAAAGCACGCGGCCGTGGTCGTGGTAAAGGTAATACTCGTGGTTCAGCTTATGGTAACGGCTATAGCAACTACAACGGCTATAACAACATGAACAGCCGTTTTGATGGTCGTAACAACTATGCAAATCAGCCCTATGGCTATGGTTATGCACCTCGTCCTTATTACCCAGCACCAGTAGCCCCTAAGGCTGCTCCTGCTAAGCCAGCTCCAGCGGCTAAGTAAAGTACTAAACCACTGCTCTGACAGTTATCCTGCTAGAGCAGTGGTTTTAATATACCTCTATCTTCTGTACACTTTTTCGGTTTAAGCCCCCCTCCCCCCACTTTCTCATATTTCTACCTTTCAAAATATTTTTTGTAACAGGAATTCTGGAACCATATTGGTGCAAAAATCTGTTTATTGTCGTTTTAAACGGGATAAACTACTTTAAAATATTTTTTTTCTGCTTTTAAATATTTAAAATTCATATATCTATTGATTATGGTATAAAATTTGCACAGTTTATTGATATTTATGGTAAGTATCTGCTCATCATAATGTTCCGTAACTTGCTCTGTAACAATTTGTAGCGGCTAAAAATTGGCTTTTTTACTCATTCAACGTAAAATCCATACTTTTATATCTGCAAGATAATCTATGTCTGAACAAAATAATAAGGCCAATGAACGATACCAGATAAT
>JALSUJ010000192.1 GCA_027071355.1 Gammaproteobacteria bacterium
CATTTTTACTATTTTATTGATAAAAAACAAATATTTTTTAGCTATAATTGAAGTATGTACTAAACTGTATCAGTAAATTACACAGACATTTAATTTGATATAATTGTAGAAAATTATGGTATTAGCTCAACAATCAACCCATTTAACCGGTCTTGCCCGACATCTTGTGATGCAAAATCTTCTTTCAGAAGAACAGGCAAACTCAGCAGTCAATGAAGCGTCAAAGGAAAAACTCCCCTTTGTTCAATATATTACCGGAAAAAATCTGGTAAAACCTATTGATATAGCCACCCTTGCTGCGACTGAATTTGGCACCCCCTTGCTGGACATCAGTTCCCTGGAAATAGAAAAAGACACATCATCACTTATTAAAGAAGACTTAATCTCCAAGCATCATGCATTACCCATTTTCAAACGAGGCAATCGCCTGTTTGTTGCCGTAGCCGATCCAACCAATATTAGCGCCCTGGATGAAATAAAATTTCAGTCAGGACTCAGCACTGAAGCCATTCTGGTTGAAGCAGACAAACTGGAAAAGGTCATTGAAAAAGCATTATCAGATGCTGATGATTCCATGAACATGTCAGATTTTGATGAAGATGAACTAGACGGACTGGACTATGAAGATACTGAAAAAGATGATGATGCCGTTACCAAAAACGATGCGGAAGATGCCCCTGTCGTTAAGTTTGTTAATAAAATTTTATTAGATGCTATTAAGAAAGGGGCTTCTGATATTCATTTTGAACCCTATGAGAAGTTTTTCCGGGTACGTTTAAGAATGGACGGTATTTTACAGGAAGTCGCTAAACCCCCAGTAAACTTAACACCCCGTATATTAGCACGGATTAAAGTACTTTCTCGTCTCGATATATCTGAACGGCGCATCCCTCAGGATGGTAGGATGCGTATGAAAATCTCTAAAAACAGGGCTATTGATTTTCGTGTCAGTACCTGCCCGACTCTTTTTGGAGAAAAAGCAGTATTACGTATCCTTGATCCCAGTAGCGCACAATTAGGTATTGATGCACTAGGTTATGAAGAATTTCAAAAACAATTGTATATGGATGCCCTTTCCAAACCACAGGGCATGATTCTGGTGACTGGGCCAACCGGTTCAGGAAAAACAGTCTCATTATATACCGGACTGAATATATTAAATACCGAAGGTGTTAATATATCAACTGCAGAAGATCCTGCAGAAATTAATTTACCCGGAGTTAACCAGGTTAATGTAAACCCTAAAACAGGTTTAACCTTTGCTGCGGCCTTGCGTTCTTTTTTACGTCAGGATCCTGATATTGTTATGGTTGGGGAAATACGCGATCTGGAAACCGCTGAAATTGCTATTAAAGCGGCTCAGACGGGTCATATGGTCTTATCTACATTGCATACCAATGATGCCCCGCAAACACTGGGACGTTTAATGAATATGGGGGTTCCACCTTATAATATTGCCTCTGCAGTAAGCTTAATCATTGCTCAGCGACTAGCTCGTCGTTTATGTAATGACTGTAAGCAGCCTCATGATGTTCCCAAAGAAGCCATGCAGGAAGAAGGTTTTACAGAAGAACAGATTGCTCAGGGAGTCACCCTCTATAAACCTGTTGGTTGTTCAAATTGCACCAATGGCTATAAAGGACGTGTGGGTATTTACCAGGTTATGAAAATATCAGATGAAATGGGACGCATTATTATGGAAGGTGGTAATGCTATTGATCTGGCGGATCAGGCACAAAAAGAAGGCGTTCCGGATCTAAGACAATCAGGCCTGAAAAAGGTAATGGATGGCATTACCAGCCTGGAAGAAGTCAACCGGGTCACGAAGGAATAAGCGTTGAGCGTTGAGAAAAGTATAAGAGCATTTTCTTAAGATTATGACTAAAGATATATAATTTACGACTTTTTTTATTATAGAACACCGATATAACAATATTTAAGGATCACTGATGGCAGCAAAAAACAAACCCACTCCGATTTTTGTCTGGGAAGGTGCTGATAGAAATGGCAACCGGAAGAAGGGAGAAGTTCAGGCAAGCAATATGGCTCTTGCCAAAGCACAATTGCGTCGCGAAGGGATTAATGTACTTAAAATTAAAGTAAAACCCAAACCATTATTTGGTATGGGTGGGCCACGGAAAAAAGCCATTACGCCACTGGATATTGCCATTTTTTCCCGCCAGATGGCAACGATGATGAAATCAGGCGTACCACTGGTACAGGCTTTTGAAATTGTAGGAACCGGCCATGATAATGCCAATATGGCTGAAATGATTATGGCTATCAAAAGTGATGTGGAAGGTGGTAGTTCTCTGACCGAAGCATTAAAAAAATTCCCTCTGTATTTTGACGACTTATATTGTAGCCTGGTACAAGCCGGTGAACATGCGGGTATTCTTGACAGTATTCTGGATCGAGTTGCAACCTATAAAGAAAAAACCGAAGCGTTAAAGTCTAAAATTAAAAAAGCCATGTTTTATCCTATTGCCGTTATTGTTGTTGCGGTGGTTGTGGTAACTATTCTGCTGATGTTTGTAATTCCGGAATTTGAAGACCTATTCAGCGGGTTTGGCGCTGAGCTTCCGGCACCTACCCTGGTGGTGGTTGCCATGTCACACTTTGTGATTGATTACTGGTGGGCTCTTTTTGGAGGCATCGGTGCAACACTTTACATATTTTTCTATTTCAAAAAACGTTCCAGAAAAATGCGCCACTTTTTAGATAAATTATCCCTTAAAATGCCAGTCATTGGACCCATACTTGAAAAAGCAGCTATTTCCCGATATGCACGTACTCTGGAAACCATGTTTGCTGCGGGTACACCTCTGGTAGAAGCCCTGGGTTCTGTGTCTGGTGCTGTGGGCAATATAGTTTACAGTGATGCCGTCGATCAAATACAGCAGGAAGTATCCACCGGTACACAACTTAATAAAGCCATGTCAAATGTTAATCTATTCCCTAATATGGTTATTCAGATGACAGCAATTGGTGAAGAAGCGGGCTCTCTAGATTCTATGCTCGGTAAGGTCGCCGATTTTTATGAAGCAGAAGTGGACAATCTGGTGGATGGCTTAACCAGTTTGCTGGAACCCATTATTATGGCGGTACTGGGTGTAATTATTGGTGGTCTGGTGGTTGCCATGTATCTGCCAATCTTCCAGATGGGTAATGTTGTATAAAAACCATATGACAATTATCCAGTATTTATCAGACAACTCAATAATTTTTCTTATTATTGTTTTTTTCTTTAGTCTATTAGTTGGTAGTTTCCTTAATGTGGTTATCTACCGACTGCCCATTATGCTTAAACGGGAATGGAAAAGTGACTGCATTGAATTTCTTTCTGATGAACTATCCAC
>JALSUJ010000193.1 GCA_027071355.1 Gammaproteobacteria bacterium
ACTGTCATGTAAATCATGACCGTGATATTAACGCTGCGATGAACATCTGGCAGCAGGGCATTATCAAGTTAAAGGCGGCTGGTCTGACCGTCTCTGCCAATAGAGGCTGCGTTAATCCGGTGCAAGCACCGGTTGCGGCCTGTGAAGTTGGAAGCCTCGCCCATTAGGGCGGGGAGCAGTCACATTCAAATAGCTCAATGTGAAGATATAAATATTTAATGACTTTTTATTCAAGCACAATACAGCGTATTTTTGACGTAACCAGGTTTTGTCAAAACACATTGATTTTACATCTACGTAATCAGCGTGTTGCCCGCAATGGGGTAATGGCGAATAGTCTGGTTTTAATTGGTGCTATGTATATCGCTGGATTATTTTATCTCTATTTTTCGACAGTGATTATAAAATGGATGCTTCTTGTAGTTACTTTAATTGCCGTTCGAGTTATCCTGATTGTTCAGCATCGCTATGTTTCGGATGTTGAGGAAGATGTATGGATAACGCGATATGCGATGACGACATTATTTATCGGGTTATGCTGGGGCGGTCTGTTATTTTACCTGCCTGCAAAGGATAACCTGTTTGTTATGACAAATATTTTTTTGCTTTACACCTGCATTAACACCTTTTCTCTCTTCATTATTGTTGATTATCTCCGATTGTATTATCAATACACAGTACCGATTTTGATTCTGGTTTTATGGTATACCTGGTTGCATACGACAACAGACGTGATGATTATGACGCTCTGGTATGTCGGGTTTAGTTTGGTCACGTACCTGATAGCGTATTACGGTAACCGACTGCAGAGACAAAATGACAAATTAACCATCCGCAACAGGTCTCTACTTCATAATCTTCAAGTGGAGGTTAAACAGCGAGAAAAAATGCAATCACAGATGTTGGCGCAGATCAATCAACTCGAAGAAAAGCTGTTAGCGCGAGATCAGCAATTATTGGCAAGGGACGATGTTAGATATACGGCCGAATAGTAGTATTATTTTTTTGCAGGATACAGATGCAGGGCATCACACAGCGGGGAACTGTAGTCAATAAGATCATCCAGCCGTGAACGGTTAAGCCGGTTAAAGGCGGTATCATCAAGATTTTTGGTGGCATCAAGGGCGAGTCCGTTGTGCACAACCAGGGTTGAGGATTCACGTGGGTACATGAGTGGCATGGAAGCGGTGCGCTGGTAGCGGTGGCCGTCGTGTGTCACGATATTAGCACGTACATGGGCAGCCTGTTTGCGGATACGATAAAACGTGGTGGAAGCGGGCAGGGTAGCAAGGTGGTTGGCCACGTTTTCAAAGTTATGGGCATCGATGAGACGAGCGGTTTCACTGAAGCTGAGTTTTTCTACAATCCGACTTTGCCTGGTAAGGGTAAAGCCGACGCGTCGTGGCTCATTGGGTAGCAGGGTAATACGGCGGGTTGATTGGCGCAGATGCAGTTTTTTTGCACCGATGGCATTAAGTATTGTTCGCAATTCCTTGTTACCTTGCATGTGATGCAGGGTTTCTTCCAGACTGGTTTTCCGTACACTGTGCTTAATCAGTGCCACCACATCGCTGAGATTTTTTTTAGCAATATTGACACGTTTTGCCTGGGCGAGCGTGTCGTTATTGACCCCGATCAGTCCGTAGTGGGAGAGCGTGTTTCTGGGTTCAGCCGGGTTATGGATATTGATAGCCTGATAGACCCCGATAATTTTTTCACGTATCACGGTAGCGGGTGTGGAAGACACGGTATCTTCAATCCATGCAGGGGCGATATCGTCACGGATAGACTGGCCAAGGTCCATCAGTGAACGGGTCAGGGTGATATAGGCATCGAGCAGGGCAACCCGATGGGCTTTTAGTTCTTTTTCTGTGTCCGGGACAGGGTTAATCATCATATCACTATTATACATTCATGCTACAGGAATTATCAACCCACCGAGCGATTGGCCCGCCATAATCCTAACCAAAGCAGTCTGTAGATGTGGCTTGCTATTCAATCGGATGACCCCTTGACGCACCGGCTTTATTAAAAGAAAAATAAAATAAATAAAAAATAAAAAAAACGATTGGCAGGAAACCGGACAGGTTCGGGATGTGCTTGAAATCTTATAAGCATGAATGTATAATAATTATATTATGAATACAAAAGAAACCCTTTCCAGGGAAGTCCGGCCATCCCTCGGGCGGCTCAAGGCACTGGGGCCCCAGCAGTTCGATCAACTGGCATTTCTGGTACCGCGTGACTACGAGGACATTGCCTTGCCGGTAGTCGATTTTGCCACCCTGGTAACACATGCCATTGGCACAGAAATACTCACGGTCGAAGGTCGTCTGTTTCAGACACCGGTCAAACACTGGGGCAAGATTCCATCATTGACCTTGATGCTGGTCGATGACCGTGGCTACAGTCTGAATGTCTGTATTTTTGGCAATACCCAGTCACTACAACGAACATTAAACCCCGGTAAACGCTACTGCTTTCGCGGTAAACTCACCTGCTTTCAGCAAACGCTGCAACTGAGTGGTGGCGAGTGGATACCTGAAGAATGGATCGGTCGGGTGCGACCACGCTATCCGGGTAAAAGCGGTTATCTCAACGCCGAGACGGTGGCCCGGAAAATGACCGAATACCTGCCGCTGGCAATACCGCTTGCCTGTGCGTTTTTACGACGGCAGCTGCGCATAAAAAACCCCTTGCAGGAACAGCAGCGTTTACACCGTTACGCTATTGCCTTTTCCACCCTGGAGGCTGTTTTTCATGCCGTACATACCCCCGAAACCCGCGATCAGGGCATCCGGGCCCGCCATGCCCTGTTAGTATTATCCGCCCATTATCGTGTAGCACAAATCGGTCAGCAATCGTCGCCAGCACCGGCTAATTGCCGACCAAATGTAATGCAATTACCTGCGCTGATGGCGCAACTGCCATTCACCTTAACCGGCGAACAACAGCAGATTGTTCGTGAACTTTACCATCGCATGAACCAGCCAAATGCCTTGCGGCACATGCTGATGGGCGATACCGGTAGCGGGAAAACTGTCTGCTACGCCATGGCGGTTGCCGGTATCATCGAGGCCGGCGGTTTTTGTGCGATCATCTTGCCATCAACCAGCCTGGCCCGGCAGATTGCGGCGGATTTTCAGCAATGGTTTCCGGCTATGCCAGTGCAATTAGTTGTTGCCGGTGAAAAATATCAATGGCCACAAAACCCGTCAGCACCGGCAGAAGTTCATATCGGAACCACCGCGCTGTTGCACAACAACCCGTGCCGCTACGCCCTGGTCGTCGTGGATGAACAACACAAGCTGGGAACAAAACAACGTCAGCAGCTGCTCACACAGACGCATCTGCTGGAAGTAACTGCCTCACCGATTCCACGTTCAACGGCATTACTCAAACTGGGTGTGATGTCGGTATCACTGATTCGTCACTGCCACGTTCAGCGTTCGATTACGACGCGTTTATACGAAGCATCAGCGCGACAAACGCTGTTTCAAAAAATCATTGAGACAGTAAACCGGCAGGAAAAAGTCCTTATCCTCTATCCGCAGATCGGTGAGAGTGAAGCGGAGAACAAAAAAGCACTGGCCTCCGCAGCCGGCCACTGGGAAAACCATTTTCCAGGTCAGGTCTGTCAGGCGCATGGTCACCTGACTGAAAAGGAAAAACAGACCGCCATTGAGACATTCAAGCAAAATCAGGCCAGTATTCTGATTGCAACCACGGTGGTTGAATGTGGCATGAACATCCCGGGGTTGACGCTCATCGTTGTAATTAACCCAGAGAAGTTTGGATTGAGTACGCTTTACCAGGTCAGAGGGCGTTTGTGCCGGGAAGGAGGGAGTGGCGAATGCTGTTTGTTTGCAGACAAACCCCTTGCGGAGAAAACCCGTGCACGTCTGCAGGCTTTGATTGATGCCAGAAATGGTGATCAACTGGCGCAGGCAGAATTACAACTGCGCGGGGCAGGGCAATTGCAGGAGGGCGTTGAGCAGTCCGGTCACCATGATTGCCTGGTGTACGGGTTTAGTGACCAGCTGGCACTGGAAGCTATTTTGCATCAGAAAATTTGATAAAAAAGTTTTTAACATCAACATCAGTTTTTTAAACCGGATGGAAAAACGGTATGTTTTTGAGGGTTATGATGTACGTGTTAAAACATATTAAACATATTAAACATATTACATAATTAGGGAGGCCAAAAAACACTAGATAAAACAATAAGATACAGAGGCAACCTACACTAAAAATGTGCAAAACCTACACTAAAAATGTGCAAAACCTACACCAAAAATGTGCAGACCTACACCAAAAATGTGCAGACCTACACCAAAAATGTGCACCATAAATAATCATCTAAATTAGCATCAATTGAACAATTAATAACCAAAAATAGCGTTATTTACCCTGAAATCGTCGCAATCACGGCGTTATAGAGTCATTTATCACCTGGAACAAGGGGGAAATCCTATTATTTTGTAGAACACCTACACCAAAAATGTGCAGACCTACACCAAAAATGTGCAAAAAGGGCTTTTTGGGATAAAAAAGTGCTGAAGATTACAAAAAACAGCATCTTCAGCGGTATGTCACGTTTTTTCTTTGTGCTAATCTCGTTTTTTGATTATCGCTATGACAGGCAACCCCATGCAGGATGAAATTTTACCCTCAGTTGATGTACTGAAAAAACCCAGCGCTTTTGTTCAGATCGACGCGAACCTCAATTTGTTTGAGCGCCGTCTGCTCAACACGCTACTCTGTCATGCGATGAATGAGGGCAATCTCTATAACGGGGAGGAGTGTGTCCTTGCGCTCAAAGACGCAAGACCTACTGTCAGCCCAGGATCGAGGAGTTATCACCAGTTCCGTCCGGCCATTGAACGCCTGGTGTCAACAAAAATTAAATGGAATTCACTCGAACAAGACAAATCCCAAAACTGGGGGGTAACCACCTTCCTGGCCTATGGTGAGCGCATCGGATCAAATTTGATTTTTAGGGTCAACTCTGGGTTAGTAAAAAAAATGCAGGACCCGTATTTATTTAGTCGTCTTCGCATGACGATGCAATGCGGGTTTACAACGAAATACGCGCTGATTACGTATGAATTTTTTAATGATGTACTCTGTCGGCAAAAAAGTTCCAATTTAACGCTAGATATAGAGAAGGAACTTATCTACAAACTCTACCTGTTGGAGACGAAAGGCGAACGCAATCAAGCATTTTCACGGTTTGAAACTAATATCCTAAAACCAGCTATCGAACAGGTCAACGACAAATCCGATATTGATATTAAATATACCGTAAACCGTGATCCAGAAAACAAATTAAAGGTGCTGACCTTATCTTTCACTGTTACACGTACCGGAGAAATGTTGACAAATACGTTTCACCTGGAAGATTTTTCAGATCAGTCATTGGTTAATAACAAAATATATCAACAATTGATTTCATTCAAAATCAGTCGAGCCGTTGCAGCCGACATTATTGAGAACTATGATGACGTTAGGATCACCAACAACATTAATTACGCCATTCATCAACATAAAAATAAAAAAAAATCCAATCTGGCAGGTTATATCATTACCTGTATTCGTGAAAATATGGTATTGACAGCTCACTACCCGGCAAGTAAAAAGAAAGAAAAAGTGGATAAGGAAAAGAAAAGTGATACTACCTCTACGCCCTCCGTCACAGCGAATAACAGAGATAAACAAATCATCGAGGGTTTCTCCGCGCTGGACGAAACAACCAGGGAACAGCTGTTCAATCTGTTTGTGTCGCGGTTGAAAACAGCCGAACAACCCATCATTAAGACCGCCTACCGAAAACTAGGCATTAAATCGAAAACATTCCGGCAGCGGTTTACATCGCTGATGGCGGATGAAATAGAGGATTTGCTGGATATCAACTAAAAAATAGCTAGACATTAAGGTCTGTGGCAGCAGGAATTTGGATTGTGCAATCCAAAAATCAACAGGAGATACCTGATTTACTTCTGAGGTGAACATTTATCATTCAATATATCCGGCATAGGATTGTTGTCAACAACGGTTTGTTCATGATCCGTTAAATGATTACCGAGACAGTAGGCTAACCAGGCATTCAGTATGTCTTTATTGTTTTTTGGTTTTTTATGCTGTTGCCCTTTTGCAAGAGCAATGGCTAAACTTTTCTGCTGAAGACTTTTTAGGACGCTTACTTCGTTAATTGCGTTGGCTTTCTGCTGGTGGCTTTTTGCTTTTTCTGGTGGTTGGAAAGCATGCCGGCTCACGACGGCCTGATACCCGTGTTCGTATTGGACAATATCCTTTCTCTTCGTTAAAAAAGCGTTCGTATAGACAGGGTGATCAAGCTTTAAACTATCTTTTTTTATAACTGATTTTTTTTGTACAGCCGCTTCAGGTTTTTTATCATTTACCTTTTTTTTCGATGTTTTTACATTGTGCTGACTGCAGGCACACAGCAAAGCCAAAACGATACCCGTGGTTAGTTTCTTTTTTATCACCCAAATTCTCCAAAAATAAATAATAAATATCAGCAATCGCTTCGCCATAAAAAAAGAGCAAGCTGATCACCAAAATAGCAATAACCACCTTATTCTCTTTGTCTACAAAAAAAAACCTCTGAAGGTTAATAAAAAAGCCATCTTCAGCGATATTTTTATTTTTTAAATATTATAAAGTATAACGCTATGCGATTACGCCTGAAACAATTGCTCAATCAGATACCCTTCGTCCATTTTGACGGGAAGACCAGTCAGAATGCGCCCGGTTATCCGCCTGATGAAGTCGGTTATCACTATCACTCAGTTAAAGACCTGTTACGTCGCCAGGCATCCATCCTTAGTCGTATTCGTATTACGTATGGGGTGAATCCTAAATTTTTCGACGAATTCTACATGCCAGTCATCGAGAATTTAGCAAACTATGTTCAGCTATTACCCGCCAGCGAAGCTCATCACCATCACGGACAGGGGGGGCTCTTACGACACAGCCTGGAAGTTGCCTGGAATGCCGGGGAGATATACAGCGGTAAAATCATGTCACCGGAGAAGTCGCCGGAGTTCCGGCGCAAATACGAGTCACAGTGGCGTCTCGCTGCCTTCATTGCCTCACTGTGTCATGACATAGGCAAGGCAGCCTATGACGTTACGGTAACCGATAACAAAGGTGAACAGGAGTGGAACCCTAATATTGAGACCCTGGGACAATGGTTAAAAAATAACGAAATTGACACCTACTTTGTGCGCTGGAATAAAACCAGGAAACATAATTCACATAATCATTTCGCGCTTCGCCCCCTGACCGTTGTCGTGCCCAAAAGAACCATCTTTTATCTTTCCAGGAATGTTGAGGAAGCAATGGAAAATGCGATGCTTGGCGATGTTAATGACTATAACACTCAGATTGTTTACGACATGGTAAAGGAAGCAGACAGTCTAAGTGTTAAAACAGATCTGAAACGCTCAGGAACCTATACCGGAACCGGCCAAACAAATGCCACCCCGGTAGTTCGTTATATCACGCTGGCGATGCGCCAGTTGTATGACGATAACATCTGGCAGGTCAATAAACCTGGCGGGCGTATATGGATATCCAGCGACGGTGTTTTTATTGTCTGGAAGAAGGCAGTAACCGAAATACTGGACCGTCTTGATGATGATGGTATCAACGGCATACCGCATGATCATGAAAAACTGGCGACGATTCTCTATGACAGCAACATGATCAAACCCTACGTTAATTACCAGGGCATGAGCAACCCTTACTGGACTATTGTTCCTCACTCTGAAAAGACAGACGCATCGCTTCGCCTTGCCGCCATTAATTTAAACAACTTTGAAATTATCAGCGGACACCAGCCAACAAGTTATGCACAAATAACGATTATCGATCAAGCCAAAGAGTATGCACAGTACAGAAAAGACAAGATCATCACCCCGTCACAGGAAAGCGATGGTACCCCAGTCAGGACAGAAGATGAAACAACCCTTGTCAAGCAGGAAACCGAGGCACAACCACCAAAAAACGTCGCCGCGTCACAACAGAACAAGGACAACACTGATTCTGGATTAAAAACCATGAGCGCTGCTGATTTGATTAAACAACAGAAACAGGCGGCAACGTTACCGAAGGAAAAAATTGAACTGGATTCACATGTTGGCCATCAACAAAAAAAACCCAGTAAAAAAACGGCTTTAACACCCATTTGTCCGGCTACCCTGTCGTCTGATAAAGAAAAAATCAGCAATAAAACGGGGGACAAGGCAAGGGAGGATGTAACAGGATCAGCTTCCGTCAAAAAAACAACGCAGGCATTAAATTCAACGTTACGTGACTTACTCAATGACCTCAGAACAGCCGGTGGTTTATCGCATTTCTGGCAAAAAGACGAACAGGTTGCACTGGATTACCCGGTCGCATTACGATTAACCGATAAGGATCAGGCGATCAAACGCCTGGAAAAAATCAAGCCGTTTCTGCAATTAAGGCCAGGAAGTCCGACGATTTATGTGCATGAAGGGGGCTATTTACTCTTTAATACGCCCGAAAGTGCTCTTCTTATAAACGCATTTAAACAACACGGTATTACGCTGGTAACAAAGAAAAAACCGGCACCAACGTCGCCTGAAGAAAAAATAACGCCGCCGGAAACACAGAAAAAGATACGCCAGCCAGTAAAACGCAAAACCAAAACAATCGATGCGCAAAAACGAACGTCTGCACAAATATCTTTACCTTTACAGCAACCAACGCTACCACAAAAGCAATCAGCACAACCTGTCGCTTCCGATGAAACCAAAAAAGTTACTACTACCCCGATAGATTATGCAGCATTTTACGCCTTTTGCGAACAACATGAACATCTACCCCCTGGTAAGGAAGTATTTATCATTTCCACCAAAACCCTCAATGCTTTTATTAAACAACATGGTCTGAAGCACTACGAGATACATGATTTTATGAAGGCCGCGCATAAACAGCTAATTATTAATAAAGAAGCAACCGGGAAAGATGCCCAACGTTGTTTTATTCGTGAATTAACAAATAAAAAAGAGGCAAGTCATAGTGAACGATAAATATGAAATGTTATGGCGACCAACCTTTGAGTTACGGGCATCCATCGCCTGGCTTGTTGGTGTATTTGTCTCGACCTACATCCTGCGGCATACCACACTGCCTACCGGTCCTTTTTATTATATGATAGGTATTGGTTTATTGATGACATTTATTAACCTGGCACAGGGGCTTAAGCATCTTACTCTGAAACATTCGCTACAAGGAAAACCGCTTACCTTCATTAATGAAAAACAACTGAAGAGAATCGCAAAGCGCTTACACAATGAGGTGTGGTTGGGCTACGGCTTTATCTGGGGCCACCAACAGGCACAACGTGTTTACGAAATAAATAAACGTATGCGAGCCGACCTCTTTGGCTCACAGAAAAAAAGAGATAGCCAGATGGGTTCACACTGGATACATGGGGTTGAACCGCATGAATCACCCATTAAAATCCCACTAAAACATCTTGAAGGCCATACTATCATTTTTGGTACCACCGGTGCCGGAAAAACCCGCTTATTCGATACCCTGATCACGCAGGCTGTATTACGGTGTGAACCGGTTATTGTTGTTGATCCAAAAGGGGATACTGATCTTAGAATAGCCGTACAACGTGCCTGCATCATTGCCAGCCGCCCGGATGCCTTTGTACATTTTCACCCGGCATTTGCCAGTATGTCATACAGCATCGACCCCCTGAAGAACTGGAACCGCCCAACTGAGATAGCCAGTCGTATTGCGACATTAATAAAAAGCGAAGCAGGCATGGATCCGTTCGTATCCTTCTCATGGATGGCTTTGAATAATATTGCTAACGGACTGATCCTGGTCTACGGAAAACCCAACTTAATTACGTTACGACGTTACATTGAAGGGGGGGTAGAGACGTTATTGCGCCAAACGTTTGAAGTTCATTTCAAGCGTACCATGAAAGACTGGGAGACGCGGATTGAACCCTACCTAACCAGGTATAAAGCGACACAAAGCACTGAGAACACCATAAAAGCCTACTATGCCTTTTACCTGAAGTATTTTACCGATAAATATTCGTCATCGGAAATTGAAGGGCTGATGTCCATGTATACCCATAACCGGGATCACTTCTCCAAGATGGTAGCGTCTTTGTTACCTGTCTTGAACATGTTAACGTCCGGCCCGCTTAGAAATCTGTTGTCACCCGCCAGTACCAATGAAGAAAGTACCAGTGATATAGCAACAAACCCGAAAACAGACTCGTCAAGAATGATTGAAAATAATCAGGTGGTTTATATGGGACTCGATGCGCTATCCGATGCCACAATTAGTGGTGCAATCGGCTCCATTATTCTTGCCGATCTAACCTCAGTTGCCGGTGATCGCTATAACAATAATAGCTCGACGCGCGTGAATGTTTTCATTGATGAAGCCAGTGAAGTTCTAAATGATTCCATGATTCAGATGTTAAACAAAGGACGGGGAGCAGGGTATTTATTGACGGTAGCCACGCAGAGTTTTTCTGATTTTGTTGCGGCAACGGGCAATGCCGACAAGGCGCGACAGGTTATTGCTAATGCAAATAACCTGATAACGCTGCGTGTGAAAGACGGGGAGACCCAGAAATTTGTGACCGAAACCTTCGGGAAAACTGTGATCACACAGATCATGGAAACCCAGAACACCAATGCGATTGGCGCTGACCGGGATCCCACGAACTGGTCCGGCGGTTATGGTGAACGGCGTATTGAGGCAGAAGGGGAGCTGTTTCCCCCGGATTTACTGGGTTCACTCCCGAATCTGGAATATATGGGGTCAGTGTCCGGTGGAAAAATAATAAAAGGGCGCATACCGATTCTTACTAGTAAAATCAATCCAACATTGAACGATATGAAGTGGTTGAAAGACAGGGACAGGGCGGCTGTATGAACAAAACGGATGTACGCAAAATTAAAGCAGAAAAATTGTCTGACAAGGCGGTTCAGGACATATTAAATACCTGTAAAGAAGCATCGAAGAGTATTACCGCCATACGCAACCTGTGTGTTATCTGGCCACAATCTGATGCTATTTGTTATCGTTTATGTGAATTCATCCTTGATATCATTCCGTCGTTAGAAAATAAAAACCCCTTGCTTGAAGACTGTTTACGCCAGGCACGAAAGACCATTTTTGATTCGCTAACCCTGTGGCGCAACCATGAAATAACGGATGACGAGGTGTTGACACGATTTATCAATACATTAGTTCAACATGCGGCTGACACACACAACTGGGAAATCCGTATAGAAAACGAAGTCACGTCAATCTGGCAACCGGTCAATAATGGCACCTTGCGACAATGGCAGGCAGGTCAAACGCAATCGCTTGTTTTAAGCCATTTTCCCAATAGGTTTCCCCGCCATGAGGTCGAAAAAGCGATTTATGCTTACTTGATACTAAACCAGACCGATGCGATCTATCCTTTATCGGTGCAGAGAAATGCGTAACCAACTCTGGGCTTTTTTTATTGTTCTTTTGCTTGAGATTATGATCGTTGGTGTCTTTACTCCGAGCGACTGGCTGGAAACATCGATCAGGAAAGAACGCGTTATGGTTAATAACTGGTTAGGGCCAACGACGACGCAGGCATTAATCGAACGTACCAATACCTTATATAAGGCGATGTTTGTGGAGACGGGCCTCGTTCGGGCTTCCTATCGTTATTACATTCCAACTGAGGATGAACGAAAGCATTCATTAGGCATGCAAACACTGGGACAGCGTTATTTCTTTCCGTATGTGAAAACACGTATTGATGTTATGTGGTCCGCGATCTATCAATCTATCCAGCGAATGATTTTACTATGGCTATGGATGCCTTATATGTTGCCATTGTTTGTACCCGCCTTTATTGACGGTTGGCAAAGACGCGCCATTAAAAAGGTAACCTATGGTTACGCCAGTCCGGTGCGCTATCAAACGGCTTTTATGCTCATTGTTCTTTTATTGGCTGCCATACCCTTTTATCTGGCTCTTCCAGTTGCTGTGACACCCTTGATTGTACCCGCCTGGGCCATGGCGTTATCCGGTGCAGTGATGCTTTTATCAAGCAATTTGCAGAAAAAAATATAGCTTCTCGTCAAAATGTCTGTTTTGTGACCGGCAAAAGTACAACTTTCCGTGAAAGTGCATGAAAACACGCACCTTCAACAGTATTTGTGTTTTTTTAAGATGTTATGCTTTGGCATAGATAAAATTTTATCCGGTTGGCAATACAATAATTATGGAGATCGGTCAAAGAGCCGTCATGAAAAAAATGAAGCTTACTCGACAAACTGTTACCACCTTGTTTTTTTTATGTTTTTCGCTGTTTACAACACTTGCCCAGGCGGTTCCTTTAAACATTTTTCAAAACATAAATACTGACTATACTAACCCAACCCCGAATCGCCGTTGGCACGGGACTACATTAGGTGTTTCACCAACAGGTAATCCTGGCTCCTATATAACCCCAGGCACATTTACGCTTACCGGCGCAATCTTTGATTCACCGGCTTTAGGGTCAAAAACCGTTCGGTATTTAAAGTTTACTGTACAAACCGCCAGGACTTATGCTTATGATATTAATGATTTTGGCAATGGCAATACCTGTCATCTACCGGCCGGACAGACAACCTGTGTTCTCGATATCGGAACCAGTCAGGCGTTTCCCACGGACCCGAGCGGTTTTTCTGACGGTTATGTTGTGTTTAAAACCGGATCGAGCAGTGACGTTGGACTTTACTTTGTTAATATGTCAGTCTCGCCAACGCTGGTTTCACAGGCTATTACAGGGAAACAACTGACTGTTAAGATCAATACAACATCAAGCAGTCGATATCAGATCCAGCCGGCAATTAGCACCGGCGCTGCAACCGCCACGACGAATACAATTATTCAGTTACAGTCACCAGACTGCAGCGTTAATTATAATACCCCACCAACCATTACCCGTGCCGGGAGTGTTGCCAGTCTGGCATTTGATCTGTCCGGGATCACCGTTCCAATGGGTCAGCCCAGTTGTACACTAAACTGGTCTTACGATGAAGTCCTGTTTAAAGGGCATGTTAGCGGGTCTATCACTTACCAGGTTCTTGACAAAACGCCGCCTGTCATTCACTTAAACGGAACATCGCCTGGTTTATTGAGCAGCT
Organism: Gammaproteobacteria bacterium; assembly: GCA_027071355.1. Taxonomy (GTDB): domain Bacteria; phylum Pseudomonadota; class Gammaproteobacteria; order GRL18; family GRL18; genus JANELJ01. Next base: position 13,215 of record JALSUJ010000193.1, read on the forward strand.
TTATTCCGGTCATTACTGACGACCATGATCCGGCACCGGTTATAACTGGCGCAACGATTTCCGGCGGACCAGCTGGCTTAACCCCAACACCTTTAACCCTGAGCGGTGGACAAAACGGGGCACCTTACGCCTTGAGCAGTGCAACAGCTTATATCGGTGCCGGCTTTGTTATTCATCTGACAGGTAAGGATAAATCAGGTAATGTTGCCAACTTTGCATCGCAGCCCATCACGATCACCTTACCGGATACGCAACCACCGGTCATCAGTGTTAAAGTAAACGGTCAGATAGTTCAGGCAAACAGTGCTGGCAAAATCACGGATTTTACCGTTTCAGTAAGCGATAACACCGATCCCAACCCTACAATCACCTCGGTCACCCTGGCTGACGGACCAGCTGCCATGGGACAAACACCCCTGACACTGGTTACAGGCACCAACGGTAATAGTACATTACCCGCCATGGCTGTCACACCCGGTACCGGTTATACCTTAACAATCCATGCACAGGATATAATGGGTAACAAGGCAAGCTACACGCAGTTGATAACGATTGATAACGTGCCGCCCGTTATTAGCTTTACCGGTACATCCCCGGCTGTTTTAGGCGCATTTGTTCCGGCAATAACGGATAATCTTGATCCACATCCGGTTATAACCGGCGCAACCATTTCCGGCGGACCGTCATCCATTGTTTCGTTACCCTTAACCCTTCACGGCGGTACCGGCGGTACGCCTTATTCTTTAAGCAGTACCACGAATTTAATGGGGTCAGGATTTACTATCCATCTGACGGGTAAAGATAATGCGGGCAATACCGCAACATACACAACGCAACCGATTACCCTCAGCCTGCCGGATAATACCCCACCGGTTATTGACGTGAAGAAAAACGGACGTTCTATTACCGCAAATACAGCCGGGAAGATCACAAATTTCACTGTCTCTGTCACCGACAATATTGATCCGAACCCGACGATTACCTCAGCAACCCTGTCAGGCGGACCAGCTGCCATGGCAGTTACCCCGTTAACGCTCGTTAAAACCCAAACAGGTTATATGTTGCCTGCCATGGCAGTTACACCTGGCAACGGTTATACATTAACGATCAATGCACAAGATATAATGGGTAATAAGGTAACCTATTCACAAACCATAACCCTTGATGATGTCCCGCCGGTTATAACGTTGGCCGGTACATCACCGGCTGTTCTGGGTGCTTATGTGCCCACCATAACCGATAATGTGGACACCAACCCGACGATTACATCAGCAACCATTTCCGGTGGGCCGTCATCAATAACCTCTGCAGCGCTAACCTTAACGGGTGGTACCGGTGGGGTTCCTTATTCTTTAAGTAGTTCCAGTAATTTGATGGGTGCAGGCTTCGTTATTCATTTGACGGGTAAAGACAAAGCGGGTAATACAACCACGTTTACGTCATTGCCCGTTACGATCAGTTTGCCGGACAGTACCCCACCGGTTATTGACGTGAAGAAAAACGGACAGTCTATTACCGCAAATACAGCTGGCAAAATCACGGATTTTACTATTTCTGTAAAAGACAATATTGACCCCAACCCGACGATTACCTCAGCAACCCTGTCAGGCGGGCCAGCTGCCATGGCAGTTACCCCGTTAACGCTCGTTAAAACCCAAACAGGTTATACCTTGCCTGCGTTGACCGTTACTGCTGGAAGTGGCTACATCCTGACCGTAAAGGCACAGGATATGTCAGGAAACAAAACAAGCTATACCCAGTCGATAACAATCGATAACACACCACCAACAACACAATTACTATACAAGGGCGTGCCATTACCTCAGTCAGGTTCACAGACTTTGGTGTGTCCAACAACCTTTCAACCACAATCTCTGGCCATTAAAGTCAGCGATGACACTGACCCGGTGCCGGTGATACAAGTAACATTAACGGATGGCAGCAACAACAGCTACCCGGTTTCAACACAGTGGGACAGTGTATTGAAGCAGTATTTGCTGAAATTTACGGTACCGGACGGCGTTCTGACAATGCATGTGCAAGCGCGTGATGCTTCGGGCAAAGTGACTCAAAATCTTTACACAATTGCCTGTGATACACACGGGCCGGCAATAACCCTGACAACAAACGGGAAGCCTTTTGTAAACGGGGCCGCTATTGCAGCATTCAGCGCTTTAAACCTTAATGTTAATGATGCACTAAGCTCTAGCGTCCACCTGGATCCTGTTGTTATTACTTCGCCATCATTGGCTACACCGATAACAGTGAACGCCACATCAGGCACTACAAACCCTTTGGTTACACCGCTTAGTATTGGTAGTCCACTAGCCGAATCGGTATCAACCAGCGTGCCGTATACATTAACGGTCAGCGCAACAGATACGCTGGGCAATAAAACCCAGAAAACGATAACTTTCTATATTGATCATTCTGCACCAACAATTCAGCTGAATATAAAAAATAATGGCAATACCTGGGTTAACGGTGATCCGGTTGCCGCGTTGAGTCAACTGGTGTATCAGGTTAGTGATACTTTTGATAAAAACGCAAAAGTTACAAACGTAAATATCACCGGTGGGCCGACAAATGTAAACACACCTGTTGGGCTATTGCCGTCAACAACCGGAACCAGCATGCAGGACATGAGTCTATTTCCGTCAAATGGAACCCTGTACACATTAACGGCAACGGCAACAGATGCTGCTGGCAACACAACAACCATTACGAGCACACTGAATTATTCACCGACGAATGTTCCCCTGTTTGGCCATGCTAATTCAGATATTTACGTGCCGGCTTTAACCCGTACCTTTATTGATAATGCAGGACACCCGGCACTTTATACAGATCCTGTTACTTATAGCAACGGAAGTGTGTATACCGGCACGTCACAATTAACCGCGTATTCTGCGAGCAACTCAACTGTTCCTGTAGTAATAGGCGGGAAAACCATCGCGCCAGGCCAAAGCGTGGTTATTAATCCGGCGTATGATTTCAGCAAAACAGCAGGAAGCATTAGTCTCCCGGTTCATACCGTCAAAGACGGCGATGAAGGGGTAGCGAACATCACTATTAAAACCGGGGTGGCTAATACCAGTATCTTCTCAACCAAAATTACAACCTGGTCATCCCATGTAACCCTTGCGGCTGATAACTGGACGGTACAACAGTTTTTAGGAAACATTAATATTCGTGTTTTGATAGACAAAAAAACCATGTGTCGGGTCACGACAAATGTTGATGTGGCAAAAGCGGGTGATATTTATGCTGATCCGGTATGCCTGATAAAATTTGATACAAAGCCTGCAACAACGCATGTGATAAACAAACCAGATGTAAAACTGGTTGGAACATCAAGTATTCTTGGTAAAAACAAGATATCGTATAGCGTTTATCTCTATGAAGGAAGTAGTCAGATACTACTGAGTACAGGAACAAATTTTATCCAGGTTAACGCTTTAACATTAAATTATGATCTTGTTCTACCTGCAGGCAATATCAGGCAGAATATTCAGTCTATCAACACAACGCTGAGATTAGTTTCAGGTGATACCTGTAAATTAACAATGAGTCCTGCTAGAGCAAAAGCAACCGTTCAACCAGGACGAAAAAAACAATGTCTGGTTGAATGGCTTAATTTGCCACCTGGCCTTTCTCAGCGAAATTATGTTTCAGCACCAAACCTGATCGGGAGATTAACAACTTTAGGTGCAAATAAAATCGCCTGGCGAATAAGCCTGTTTAAAGATAATGGCTCAAAAACCGTTGTTTCAACGGGACAAAGGATAACAAACGTTACCGCACCACAACCGCCTCAACTAACCATAAAATCTTTATCAAGTTTATCGATGGCAGGTAATGACTATATTACAACCACAGATGGTGGAAATATAGCGAAAGCTGATTATTATGCACCTGCGGGAGACTTGTTAGTTACAACAAGTATTGATGGTGTGGTGAGTAGTGTGCGTGCAGTAGGCTCAAGGACAGGACGCGCAACACAAGGCTGGTTGTTAGTAAGAAACACTAAAACAGCTTTGTGGTCGAGCCACACTTATAAAATAAAGGTTGCCTATAAATATATGCCGCAACTTTTTATAGAAAAAACCATTACATCGAAGACAGCGCCCTCGTTACGTCTTGCGCTAAAATTATCGCAATCAACGCATACAAGAACAGTTATAAGTACAGACATTCAGCATTTCACTGTTAATCTGACAACCGCCTACTCAAGAATTAACAATTATGACAAAACAACAATGGGTGCATGGAACGTATATATCGGAAACCTGCAGCCTGATGGGACGGTTCATTCCCTAACACCAACAGTTCCATTAGCAATTGATACCCCCTTTGATGTTGATCTAACGGGTATAACACAAGCCAACCTGGTTGCAGTGGCAACACTGAACAGTCAAGTACCAGGCTACGCACGAACAATAAAATCAAGAAGAATTAGTTTAAGGGTTCTGCAAGGACGCGGGATTCATGGAACCATTGAATCAAGAAAAATAAGTGGTAGCGCACCTTTAAGAACAGTGCTTTATATACGGACAAGCCGCGATGCGTATTATCAAGTTGATAAGGTAGACTGGTATGTTTCACAGGATGCCGGCTTGACTTATACCAAAGCGATAAACCCTGCTCGTAATACACGTTCTTTTTATCATGTGTTCCCGCTGGGTGAATATAAGGTCAAAGCCGTAATCTTTAATAAAAACACAGGCGCAACTTATGAAACACCGCCGGTTAATATCATCGCTTATCATCGCCCCGAATTTGAAATCAGGGGTGCGTTAAACGACTATATAGGCACGCCTCGACCAATCTTTGTTTATGATAAAGATCCAGGTGTATTGGCTAACGCATCCACGGCACTAACAACAGAGATGGCGACATTATCAACAACCTGCCAGTCACCACAGTTTGATTGTACGCCGAACACAGGCTGGTACTGGAAATTAAAAAATGACGAGACTAATGCTAATGAATCAATGATTAACAATATATATGAATATTCGATTGATAATGGAAAAATCTGGCATCCGATGAATGGCTCGTTTACCCCATCGGCTACGCAAACTGCCTCAAAAGGATACATATACATAATGATACGCGGACGCAGCAAAAAAGCACCCGCAACGGACCGATACGCCTATACAACAAAAAGAACACGAATACATGTAATAGCAATGAATAAAATTCGTGCTTATATTTATGTACCACGACGGATGGAGGCAGGAAAGAGTTATGTTATAAGAGGAATCAGGAGATCGCAACAAAATATGTTATTGCCAGAGAAAAACTCATGGATATTGCCAGACGGAACCACCGTTGACGGCACTCTGAATTTGCATTACACACCAACAATCGCGGATGTAACAAAAGGCAGCGCACTCTTTCAGTTTAACCCAGGCTATTACGGAGGGTCTGCTTTTGATGCGGCACAAGGACATGCAACATCAACCGCTATGATATGGAAATACACCTTCCCAACCTTTATAATGAGTGTATATAAAAAAGTGGATTACGCACCCACCATTATCACTTTTATTGTTAAACAAGGAGTGAAAAGATATGCAGTTGATGGTTTAAATATAAACTGGTTGTTACCATCAGGAGTCACAGTAAAACAAAGCGGATACGACAGAAGATCGCTCTATTTTGATAAAGCAGGTACCTACTCCATAAAGGCCAATATAAGCGATGCTAGAGGCAATGCTGTTACCTTGACAAAAACGGTTACGTTAGGAAGTATGCCACCATTTAATATATCTATAAGGGTGCTTGGTCCTACTAAGCACTACGCGCCTTATTATGTAAGCTTTAGGCCCACCATAACAGGCGGACATATCTACGACAGGATTACAAGTATAGATACTTATCTTGATGGAGTAAAACGAAGTAATAGTCGTAATATAATACTTAATCAAGGAACGCATAACATTAAATTCGTAATCAAATCACGTATGGGTGTTACTCAGTCCAAAACCATAACGATGGTTATTCTTCCACCACAGGCACCAATATGTACGCTACATACTTATAATAGTGGAGCATACATTATGCTACAACCTTATTGTCAAGATCCAAAACGATTACGACTCTCTTATGAATGGTATATAAACAATGTTTTTGTATCAACGAACAATAAATTATTAACCCAAAAAACAAATAAAACAAAAGTTACATTACGTGTTAAAAACAGCGCAGGTGTATACATAAAAAATGATATAAATTGGTAATTCATACTAACGTGAAGTAACCGTCTTAATGTTGTTCACCAGCTTGACGAAAGCATCAATGACGTCTCCAGTCGTCTACTTGTGCAAGCAGTATCCCGCATTGGTTAGGCATTACTGGAGGCGTTCTGTGGTCACCATTTAACTTCGCAGTGTCCTGCGGTGGCGCACTGATCGAGATTGTTTGGCAGTACAATCTAGCAGCAGCAGAAACACCGGTTTAGCAGTGATAGGCTGTATCAAGTCGTTTACCCGGTGCGCTATTCATCCCGTCAGTTAACAGCTAAAGACATCTTTATGCATCGTAGGAACCCTTCGTCTTTAAGTGAGGGAGGATTTCAGCCTAGCTGATGCATTCAAATAGGTCACTTCAAACACTAACTCAAATCGATATCTTCAATATTTCTCTAATGATGCCTTTTTTAATCATCTTTAGATGTTTATACCTGTTATTTCTTGTGGCATAGTAGCGGCTATTAAAAAAACAGGCTGATGGTCAATGCGCTATCCATCAAGATTTGAAAGAAGAAAAAAAAGCAGGTCTTTGTCCTTTTTTATGCACAAGAGATTATTTTATGTCAGAAGCGACAGTAAAACTACCAAGAACGATTGACGAGCCTCCTTATCTTTTATTTTGGCGAGGCGATGAAATGGGTCCCTTTGCTGTTTTATTTTTTATAGGTTTTGTTACCCGTGAAATTATTCTATCTCTAGTCATAGCTTATTTTTTTGTCAAAGTATTAAGAAAATATCGAGATATAACAGCAGATGGCTTTGTTTTACATTTTCTCTGGTGGAAAGGAATCTTTCCGATTTCAACAAGAACATGCGGAAATCCTTTTTATCATCATTATGTTAATTTTCGCTTGACAGGAAATAAAGAATGAATTTTTTAACATTCAAAAAACAATGGCTATCGGTTGCGCATGACAATATTATTCTAAAAGCATTGGTCGTACTAATGATTGTTAGTAACACCATACTTGTTATTTACCTTAATTCACAACAAGCCATCATCACACTTGTTCCACCAAAAATAAATAGTCAACTTGTTATTGAACAAAGTACAGCATCAGGTACCTTTAAAAAAAGTTGGGGAATGTACGTTGCAAGCCTGCTTGGTAACGTAAAAGCGACAAACGTGGATTTTATAATAAAAACGCTCGAACCTTTATTGACGCCAGCGGTTATAAGCGCGATGCGGCAATCGCTTGTAGAACAAGTCAACGAAATAAAAAAAGAGAAACTGGCTATTTCGTTTTCACCAGAAAGTGTTTCATACGAAAAAAACACTAAAAAAGTCTATGTTAGCGGAAGACAGATAATTACAGGCAGGAATGGGGATGCATTACGCAACGTTAGAACCTATGTGATTGGTATTGATATCGAAAATTATCAACCACGCGTTTTCTATCTCAATGCCTATAACAAAAAACCAAAATTTGAGAAACCAAAGGTAAAACGATGAAATCGAACGCAATTTTAATATTAGTAATGATAGCGTTTTACTATCCTGTTGTAAGTCAAGCAAAGACACCTTACGCAGGTATTGCGCTACCGGGTGTCCCGGTTGAAATCACTGACCCATCGACAACAAAAAACAAGGTATCCATAAAACAAAAGACGAAAGTCGTCGATAAAAAAATAACAGAAGCACCTTTAGTAACAGCACCAACAACGAGCCAGGTAGCAAGGGACGAAATCCCCTCACGGCAAATTATCCATATCATACCGGGTGTTAACGAGATAATCCCGGTCTCTATTGGACATCTCAATCGCATTGTTACGCCTTTTGAAAAACCGAAAGTTAAAACAGTATCGGATGTTTCGACACAGGTTATCGGTAACACCATTTATGTAGCATCAGACAAGAAAAGACTTTCCACGATGTTTATTACCGATTCAGATGATGGCTCTGCGTTGTCCATCACTTTATTGCCAAAAGAAATACCGCCACGTGATGTAACGTTGGTCATAGAATCAAAAACAGGTCAGGTCCAATCAAGGTATCGATCAAAAAAAGCATTGCACTGGGAAGAATCGACACCGTATATTGACACGATCAAAGCGGCTTTCGCGCTAATCGCCAAAGGAAGTACACCTCCAGGCTACACACTAAGACACCCTTCGTCCAATGATAAAAGAATTCAATGCAATCAGCCTGGCTTCAGGCAAATATTGGGCCAGGTCTTAGATGGAGGAACCTATTTCGTACAAATTTACAAACTTACTAATACCACGAATCGTACTCAGGAAATAAACGAAACCACCTGTTACATTCCTTCAGTCATCGCTGTTTCCAGTTGGCCTCATACCGTTTTAAAACCCATGCAATCAACAGAGCTGTATATTGCTTTTAACCGTGAATCAAGCGAGAAAGAAAAAATAACAAGGCCTTCCTTAATTGGAGAGAATAATGAATAAATGGCGGGATAAATGGGAGCAGTTAAATCCTAAAGTCAAGCAACGAATCATTCTAGTTCTTGTTATTTTTATTTTCCTGTTTTTTATCTTTGTTTATACCAGCAATAAAGAAACAAAAATAAAACATACAGAAAATACCAACCCGATAAAAAATATCAGCACGGATATTCTGACAGGGCGTGATACCAGCAATCTGGGCGTTGAAGGTAACGCGAATAGCATACGGAAATTACGTTCAACTATTGATAATCTTAACGATCAAATCGATCAATTTATGAAGAAAACACATAAAGAGATTATAGCAAACAATCCCCGTGACTTAGAAAAGAAAATTACACAGTTAAATACAGAGGTTATGCGACTACGCCGTGATTACAAAGAACGGGCAAATACAGCCTTCAAAATGCATAATGAATTCAAACGCAATCAAGGACACACCAGTAATAAAACTGTAAAAAAAGAACAGCCTGTTTTTAAACCTGTCGTTGCCCCTTCTCAATGGGCTGTAACCCCTTCGCAAAAGGTCAAAGCAGCTGCTCAGGGTGCATCGCCACAACAACAGGATGACAAGATAAAAATAAAAGTTATTGCCGAGAAAATAACGCCTGCAGAGAAGAAAAAAATTGAGGCGCAAAAGAACAAAAAAAATACACTGTTTGTACCGGCCGGTTCGATTATCAGCGGAACACTCATAACCGGGATGGATGCACCAACGAACGATAGCACCAAAGGTAATCCATTCCCAACATTATTGCGCATTAAGGATGAGACGATTCTGCCAAACCGGTTCAAAATGAACCTGCGAGAATGTTTTATTATAGCGAGTGGCTACGGTGATTTATCCTCAGAACGTGCGTATGTACGAGGTGAAACAATTAGTTGCATCAATAATAAGAAAGAAATACTGGAAAGCCCGATTGATCTTTATGCGGTTGGTGAAGATGGCAAGATAGGCATTCGCGGTCGTCTGGTCAGTAAAAATGGCCAGGTACTTGCCAGGGCGTTGGCAGCCGGTTTTATGCAGGGTATTTCAGAAGCCTTTAAACCACAGCCTATTGCTCAGTTAAATACGACACCGGGTAGTAGTGTGCAGTTTCAGAACCCTTTGACAGGACAGGCCGCAACATCGGCATTGCTTAATGGTACCAGCAAGGCACTGGATCGTCTTTCAAAATATTATATCAAACTGGCAGAAGGCATTTTTCCGGTTATTGAGGTTGATGCGGGCCGTAAAATTGACATGATCGTTAAAAAAGGAACTCGCCTGACATTCATGAAAAAGGATTAATTTTCTCCAACTTTCTTTGAAAGTGATAAAAAACACCCACCTTCAGGGACATTTTTAATTTTTATTACAGGTACAATACTGACATGGTAAAAAAATTACTAAAAACAGCTGGCCTTTTTTTATCTTTCTGTGCGTTTTCAGTTCAGGCAGGCAATATTGACCACATTGAGCCGTTACCCATTACGGGTGTCCAGATGGTACAGTCAGGCAATAAATATGTGCTCATGTCAAGTAATGGACGTTTTATTATCAACGGTGTATTTGACACTTGGAACAATACTGAAATCAAAAACATATCAGATGTAAAAAAATATGCTCAACGTATTGATGTCAAGCAATTAAAATTAGGGACAAACAATCAGACCTTAAAATATACCTATGGCGAGGGAAAATCGAATGTGATCGTCTTTGTTGACCCACAGTGCCATTTCTGTGCCGCGTTAATAGACCAGATGAAACCATTGGCCCAGCAGTACACCTTTACACTGTTGCCCGTTGGTATTTTAAGTAAAACTTCCCAGCTTAACGTCAACAAGCTCTCATGTTTAAGTAAAGCAAAGGCCACGAAATTACTCATGAGTCACCATTATGCGTCAACAGATATTGCCCAAAAAGGCTGTCAACCGGAAAAACAGTTAAAAACACTGGCAACAGCACAGGTTCTCGGTGTAAGGGCTGTGCCTTATATCATCGCGCCGAATGGTGTCACAAGAACAGGTGGGTTTACGAAAAAAGAAGGCTTTGGTAAATACCTGGCGATGAATCATGAATAAGTTTATTGCGCTCATTGTTGTTGTTCTGTCTATAAGTGGATGTGCTTCGTTAGGTATTGGTGCGGATAATTATTCCTGTAAAGGCTACCCGAATCATCCTGGCTGTCTATCATCACGCGAGGTTTATAAGCAGACGAATTATCGGGATACGCTTTTTAGTGAAGACGATTATACCCATCATAAAAAACAGCAGGACACAAAAAAACCAACCGCCGATGACACAACAAACGATGACTTTGCGAATGATGATGATAATGATTATTTTGATGACCAGCGTAATCCGACAAAGCAGGTAAACATATCAAAGAGTAAAAAGAATAACCTTCATGAAAAAAACAAAACGGTGTTAGGGCAGAACCGTTACATCCCAAGAATGATAGACGGCGTATTACCCGTGCGCACGCAGGCTAAAGTGATGCGAATATGGATCGCACCCTGGGAAGATGATGAAGATGCTTTTCATTCACCGGGTCTGGTCTATCAGGAAATTGAAAAACGCCACTGGTCATTGGGTGACTCTAATCATACGAGGACAAGGTATTTCAGCCCATTAAGCAGACAATAAAAGCATTCAAGAATATTGCAAGCCAGCATGACCGACAGGTGCGCAATTGGAAAACTATCAGGAACTGAGTCAAAAATATCTATCTATAAAGGTAATTAAAATGTTTAAATTCAATAAAAAATCAATAATGAAAACCCTGCTGGTTCTTTTAACATTCGGTGCTGTTGGTGCAGTATTTGCATCTTCACTTCCTGCATCTGCTACTCCCGCTACTGATTTCCAAACTGTATTGAACACAATTACAGGGTGGACAGAAGGTACGCTTGGTCAGTCTATTGCTGTGACCATGGTATTGGTTGGTTTAATTGGGGGTATTGCACGCCAAAGTCTGTTTGCTGCCGTTGTTGGTATTGGTGGTGGTATGGCGCTGGCGTATGCCCCAAGTATAATCGGAACCGTGTTCACTGCAGGATTACCTGTAACACTATAAGTCAATATAGCAATAAAAAAAGCGGCCATACGGCCGCTTTTTTTGCTTTTTCTCTAAAGGTTAAAAAAAAGGGCACTTTCAGTGCTTTTTTTTTATTGCACAATTGATAGGATAACCATTAAATATTGTTGTAGATATTTAAGAGGAAGCAATAATGCAATTTTTAAATCGTGCTGGCCAACCGATAAATATAGATTTGTTCGACTCAGGTATAAATCACCACATTATTTTTACTGCTCAGTCAGTACCGGGTAAATCTTTTATGGCAGATGACTGGACACAAAAAGCAGGAATTATAGACGAAGGATGGAGCTACCTTAAACCGTCAGAAGCTATTGACTGTGACCCAGAAAAAGAAAATATAAATATTATAACGAGAGAAAAATAATGCATTTAGCTTCCGCCCCATCGTTATTTAGTGAGTTAGCGTATGATTTTAACAATCACCTTTTTTATCTTGAAGAGGATGAGAAAAGCAGTCATTTGGGGTTTGGTTATGTTTTTCCACCGATGCCAGGCTGTGATCATTTAACGACTGACAAACTTAGTGTTCTTTTTAACCAGAGCTTTCCGGATAATACCTTACTGCAAATCAGTTTATGGTCATCACCGGACCTTACTGAACCAATAAACAGGATACTTGCGCTGCGTAGTGAGGCAACCGGTGTCTTTAAAACCTTTACCGAAGAGAAAGTAGCTTACTTATATAATGCAATCAGTCATGAGCTCGACACGATCAGCGAACTAAAGCTTCGTGACATCCAATGTATTTTAACTGTCAAAGTACCTGTTAAAGCGAATTTTACTGAGATTGATAAAGAGAATATAAATAGGCTCCGTTTAAATACCGAGCAAATATTAAAAACCACCGGTATTTATGGGCAGCCCTTAACGCCTAATAAGCATCTTCGTATGATGGAGACAATCTTTAACTGGTCGGCAGATGCTTCCTGGCGAATAACACCGTCTGATACGCATTATGATCCAACCATGATTATGGCAGATCAAATGATGGATCTTTCCACAATGCTTGAGATTAAAGCGGACGGGTTAAAAGTCAAAGATAAATATATTCATATATTATCCCCGAAACGATACCCGGAATATATAACAACCGGCATGGCTATGCGTTATGCGGGAGATTATGAACAGGGATCGCGGGGATTACGGGAGCCCTTTCTGATTACAGCTAGTCTGTATTTTCCCGCTGCCGAGAAAGTCAGGCAAAAACTGGAATTAAAAAGACAGTTTATAACCAAGCAGGCGCATGGACCCCTACTCGATTTTGTTCCGCGAATGGCTGTACAAAAACATGATATGGATGATTTTTTTGAGGCATTGGACAAAGGAGATCGTCCCTGTAAATTCATGCTAACGTTTGCTGTTTTTGGTGACAAAAAAAGAAAGGCAGATGCCGCAGCCGCCAATATGAAAACCTACTTTCAGGAATTAGGTTTTACCCTAATGGAAGACGCTTATTTTTGTAAGCCGCTTTTTCTAAATATGCTACCGTTTGGTGCGGACCCAAAACTCATTCGTGATGTTGTGCGCTATAAAACAATGGCAACGAATCATGCGGCACGCATGGTGCCGATGATGGCTGACTGGAAGGGAACCGGCAATGCCGCTATGCAGTTCGTTAGTCGTACCGGTCAGCTAATGAATATGGATCTGTTTGATTCAGGCACAAACTACAACGCTATCATTGCTGCGCAGTCTGGTTCCGGTAAGTCATTTATGACAAATGACATTATTATGTCCTATTTATCAATGGGCGCAAAAATATGGACCATAGACGTCGGACGGAGCTACCTTAAACTGTCAGAATCTATTGATGGTGTTTTTATGGCATTTGCACCTGAAAGTAATATCTGTCTTAATCCTTTTGATATTATTAAAGATTACTCAGAGGTCTCTGATGTTCTGGTTGGCTTGATTTCAGCGATGGCCGCGCAACACAAGCCATTGTCCGATCTACAGGAGCAACAGCTTCGTAAGACATTAAAAGAGCAATGGGATATTCATAAAAATGCATTGACCATTGATATCATCTCCGAAACGCTGATAGATCACCAGGACAGACGTATACAGGATATTGGAAATCAGCTTTATTCCTTTACCAGTAAAGGCGAGTACGGACGCTATTTCTCAGGTAAAAACAACATAAATCTCGATAATCCTTTTACTGTACTGGAACTGGAAGAGTTAAAAGGAAGAAAGCATTTACAGCAGGTTGTGTTATTACAGCTTATCTATCAGATTCAGCAGGAAATGTACCTGGGAGAACTTGACAGGCCAAAAATATTAATTATTGATGAAGCCTGGGCGTTATTAACAGAAGGCGCGATAGGCAAGTTTATTGAAGATTCCTATCGACGAGTACGAAAATACGGGGGGGCCGTCATCGTTGTTACGCAGAGTGTGAACGATTTATATCAATCTTCAGGGGGGGCAGCCATCGTTGAAAACTCAGCAAATATGTATTTATTACGACAAAAAGCTGAAGTCATAGAAGCGATGAAAAGAGAAAAAAAATTACCGGTACATGAAGGGGGGTACGATCTGATAAAAAGCGTACATACCAACCCTGGACGGTATTCGGAAATATTCTTTATGACAGAAATGGGGGCAGGTATAGGCCGGTTGTACGTCAATCGGTTTTGTCAGCTGCTTTATTCAACAAAATCCCAGGAAGTTTATGCTCTTCAACAGATACGCAAAGAAAATAACTGCTCGATTGAAGTAGCAATTAATGAATATATCCGCCGGGAGAGTAAATAGTGAATTATTTCGACCTGTTATTGCGAGGGATTCTGGTGGTGTTAATCAGCGTCACAACCTGTTTTGTAATAATGAAACACTCTTTACCGAAGCCCGCCCCGCCCCAATCGATTATGGTCATCGATATTCCTAAAATCATTGAAACTCGCGTTAAGGCAGGCCATCTGTCAGCCAGGGAAAAAGAACAGTTTGCCGTGCAATTAATGAACAAGATAAAAAAATTATCGGATAAAGGGGTTGTTTTTATCAAGACAGATGCAGTGTTCAGAGCGCCCAAAAAAGACTATTTCGTTTTCGACAAAACAAGAGCAAAACATCATGATCAATAATATTTTAATTAAACTAAAAACCGATGTTTTTTACCGAAAACTTCTATTAACCGTTGTCTTCATTGTTTTATTTTTTCAGATTTTTGATTTTTTTACTTTTGGAATTGACCCGCAAACGTTTAAATCAAGTAATTACAGCTATTTCATTATTAATAAACTCCAGAAAACGATTGTAAAAGGTAAAGACTATGCACTGGTAGGTGATTTTAATCTTTCAATACATAAAAAAGGCGAAACGATTATAAAGGTAGCCAGGGGTTTACCCGGCGATCATATTGTTGTAAAAAATGGTTACGTCAGCATTAACAACGGTAAAAAAGAGAAACTCTGGCTTTTTAAGACATTAAAGAAATATTTTAAGAACAAACAAAAGCTATCAGATTATGATATGGATATTGTTCTAAAACCGGGTCAATTATGGATGATGGGAACAACGATTTATAGTTACGATTCACGTTACCACGGACCGTTTAAGAAAAGCCAGATTATTGGTAGAGCTTACCCTGTCGATATATAAAAAACACACATCTTCTCTTCAGGACAAATATAGATTTTACTAAATGATAAAATGGTTTATGTTTCAACCAATGGTCAACAAGTAATAATAAAACGACATCAGATCGACAGTGAGGCAGAAGTAATTCATGAAAAATGAACAACTTAATCGAATTACACGCAGCATAATTAGCTATACCTACCTTAACTTTATGATTAAAGGTTATGCATTAGTGGTTGGCATTTCTTTGTTTTTTATTGCATCCCTTTATCACCAATCTGCCTCATTTCCTACTATTAACATGGCGCTTACCTTTATTGTACTTGCATTATGGCAAATTGATGCACACACCTACCGTACAAAAATCGCCTACAGTCGTCTTTATCAATCCATTTGCAATAAAAAAACACCATCAAACTCGATGGACACCGGTCGTTTTATGAAGGACATCCCGATGAGACATATTTTATGGAAGTTTCATACATCCTCATTGTATGTTGCTATCATCACTGCTGCCGCCATATTTTCTTTCATTAAGATATGAAAAAAATAATTCTTTTTATCTCTTGCTGTCTACTATTCTCATCGGTCCAGGCCACAACGAGTCCGGATTGGCTACAGCATTCACTGGATATTGCCAAAAAAATTAAGATTGATAAAAGCCTTATTCATGTCAAACCGACCGAAGAACAGCGCAAGTTGGCCGCCGAACTTCTTCAGTCATCTCGAAAAATAACCAGCAGGGCGATGGTCAAAAAAGAAGCCGGCAAAATTACCAACCCAGCAAAACGATTATACAAAAAAGCAAAAACCTTTATTTTTCTCAGCTTTTCGATTCCGGAAAGTCAGTTAAAAAGCATTATTAACACCATGGATACTGATGGCTCGACTGCAGGACTCATCCAGGGCTTGAAAAAGGGTATGAATATCACGCAGACAATGAATTACCTTCAATCGCTGCTCAAGAACAAAAAAAATCAGCCTTCCGTGTTTATCAATCCAGCACCTTTTAAAAAGTACAGCATCGATGTTGCCCCAACGATTCTCCAGCCAACAAAAAATGGATTCATTTCAGCCGCCGGCATTGTTAACCGAAACTGGCTTGATGAACAACGCAAGGCCGGTAAAAAAGACTATTTGGGCAAATATGGAACAACCTACCCGGTCATTGAGGAAAACCTGATCGATGTGATGAAACGCCGTATGGCTGCCATCGATCCCGAGAAGGAAAAACAGAAAATGATTGCTAATTATTGGAAAGAGCGTCATTTTGAGACATTACAACCGGCTCAAAAAGACCGTGCTTACCTGATTGATCCATCCTTGCATATCATGAAGGATATCAGAACCCCGGACGGGATCCTTGTTGCCAGAAAAGGGCAGGTGATCAATCCTCTGGACAGGGCACCACTGACCAAAACCATTGTTATTTTTAACCCGAATCGCCAGGCAGAATTACGTTACGTTAAAGCCATGAGTGACCGCTTCTATAAAAAAACCCGAGGGATGATTCTGATTGCGACACAAATACAGCGCAAAAATGGCTGGCAGGTATTAAAAAATCTGAGAGCAAAATTAAAATATCCAATTTATTTACTGAGCAAGGCAGTTGAGGTGCGTTTTCATTTAAAGGTAACGCCAACCGTTATTTCAGAACAAGGCAAAAAGTTAAAGATGGAGGAAATTCATGTCAGTAATTTGTAAAACGCTGTGTCACACCATCTTGTTGTTACTTTCCTGTCTAAGCACGCTAGTCGTTGCTGCACCAGCAACAACAACGACAACAACACCCGATCCAAGTTGTCCTAACGCGCATTTTTTTAAACATATTTTAACCGATACCTGCTGGAACTGTTTTTTTCCGATCCAGCTAATGGGGGCGAAATTCGGATCAAGGAAAATAAGTGTCAAAAAACCATCAAATAAAACAGGAGGTGCAATTAGCGTAACCAATAATACAGTCATTGGCCCTGATTATCCGTCTAGCGCCAACACCAATCCTGCTTGTGTCTGTTATGATAATCTAGGCGTTCCCAAACCGGGTTTTACCCTGGGGGCCTGGTTACCTGTCAACCTTACAGAAATTGTACGCACGCCTTATTGTTCACCAACACTGGGAGGCGTGAAGCTTAATCCGGGTATTCGATTATTAGGGGGATCGCGGGAAAGAGACGGGCCGGGAAAACTAAGTTTTTATCAGTATCATTATTTTGCTTATCCCGCAATGTTCATGCTTGATTTGCTGTCTGAGCCAGAATGTAATCCGGACGGTTATCTTGATATGGACTTAATGTTTATCTCAGAGCTTGATCCTACCTGGAACGAAGATGAACTGTCCCTTCTTGTGGTGCCTGAAGAGATAATATTTTCTAATCCGATTGCACTGGCTGCCTGTATTGGTGATGCTGTGTCATCAACAGCGGGGCATCCACTGGATAAGCTTTTTTGGTGTGCAGGGGGGTGGGGTTTGATGTATCCATTAACCGGACATCTAACCAATTTGGACAGCCCGCCAACCGATGCCGCATTACTGACAACAAGGGTGTTGGCAACATTGCACCGCCGGGGGATGGCGTATGCAACAGTCGGCGATAGCAACCTATGTAAAGCACATTTCTCACCAATGATTCCCAAATCGCAATATAAAATGAGTCAGTTTTATCCGGTTGCCGAGGCAAACAGTAATCACTGGATTGGGCAGTCTTCTTTCACCTGGGGTGAATGGCGTAACGTGCCGGCCACGGGCGAGGACTTTGTTGAGGTTATCTGGCGTTGGACGGATTGCTGTATCCGTTAGCACAAAAACAAATGGAATAAAATATGTTTTTAACTAATACTATAAAAAGCAAACCTTTTAATCTTTTTGTTATAACCGTATTTTTGTTAACGCAATCAACGTGGGTTATCGCTGATAAAATGGATGCCGCAGCATTAGTCGGTCAGAATGCAGCACGATCAGTGATGGATGGTGCTCCCATGCAACAAACAGGTACTTCATTAAGTAGTCCAAACTTTACTTACAAAGATATCAACGGGAATACCCATACGATTAATGGTGGCGTTCTAGCCACGCCGAATACGGGCGCTCCCCCGACAGCCGGGCAACAAAGTCAATATAATCTTTTTTCAACAAACAATATTTATCAAGACAAAACTGCAACAAAAAATCTGACGAACGCCTATGTCAACACACATGCAACCATGCAGGACCTGGCCGTTGATACGGTTAACCAGAGTGCAGCACAATCTCACCCACCGATGACAAGCGATCCTGTCTGGGTGCAGTCTGATGCGACAATGAATAATTTAAGCACCATTGCCCATACTTTTGCAGACTGTTCGCAATCATCCACAATCACGAACACCCCTTCGGTGACGCACCTGGCTGATTTGCGTCATTGTGAACGAAAAACCGTGCAGTCGCAAAATTGTTCCACACATCATAATTATGATAATTCGGTGTTTGAGATGAACGGAATAAGTAGTTCAGCGGGCGCATATCAGTCTTGTGGTCCAGGCTGTATCTGGTTATGGGTTGGCCATAACGTTGATAACAATTATTACGGTGGAGCATGTACTGTCTTTAACCAGCTGACTTCCGTTAAAGTATTAAAACCAGGTGCTATTCTTTCCGCAAAAATGACCTATGTCAGGTATGATGATCACATACAAATAAAACTCAACAATAACGTTGTCTATCAAGGTCACTGGCAATCGGGTGGTTTTACAAATGGTGTTAATTGTGAATTAGGTGTAAGTTGGACCGATGCTCCAAATCTTGATGTGACTACTGAATTTAAAAGTGTTCCGCCAGGGGGTACGTTGAATTTTTCAACAACAACTGCCGTTGGTGGTGGTGGCGAGGGTTACTCAAGGATAGAAATACACTACGACCCAACCAAACTTGCTGCCGCAGATAACTGGACACCGCAAAGCTGTGTGGATGCTTATACTTTTGCAAAAAATTCGCCTTTTTGCACGTCAGCCACAGCAACCTGTACCAATCAGCTACAGACCGGTACCTATACGAATTCATTAGGCACAACCTATACCGAAGCTAATTTACTCCCAAGTCCTTTTACTGGCGTTAGCAATCTTTGTAAGGATGTAAAAGTAAGTACATCCTGTGATTTCACATCTGGGAACCTGCCTTGTTATACCGACATCAATGGCAATACACAATGTCCCACCAACACCAATCCTGTTACTAATTCCTGCACGACGATGGCAGCTGATCCAAATTGTGCTTTTGTAACCGGATCAACGGTTTGTGTTGGTGGGGCAACTGATCCGGCAACCGGAAGATGCTTATTATACCAGGACACCTACGATTGCGGTTACAATGTAACGGTACCCAATCAGACTATAACCAATTCCGTGAATTGTCCAGGGCCTATTCGCTGCATGGGAACGGCCTGTACCCAGAATATTCAGGAAACAAACAAGGATTTTGCGTCAACAGCCGCTAAAATGCAGGCCATAAAAATGATGGCCATGGACACCAAATGCAACATTAGCGCAACAGGTGGAGGGGGACCGGGGACGGATTGCAAGGTTTTTACCGGAAAACCTGCGCAATGTAAAAAAGCGGTCGGCGGGACAGCAAACTGCTGCAAGGAACCATCAGGCATTAGTATGGCCGATTACCTGAAAATGATATATGCCGTGTATTCTTTAAATAAAGCAGCTTTAGCAGTTGAATCGCCAGGCGCACTACTGGGGTCATACCAGCAATTTGTCCATACAGCAGGTCGGACCTACAGCAATATCTCCAGTGGTGTAGGGAGTTTATGGCGTTCAGCCAAACAAAGTATTTTTGGCGGTGGGTCAGCGCAGGCCTCGGCGAAGGTAGCGGTAAACACCGGTACCCAGGCGGCCAAACAAGGGATGATTAGTCAGTTTGCCAGTAAATTAACCACTAAAGCAGCTAATTATGTGGCAAACACGTTTGGTGCGAATACGGCTAATTTGCTGTTTCAACAGACAACTGTTTCTGCTACTGGACAAATTTCTAACAGCCCCATAGCACAAGGAGGATCATATAGTAGTGCTACCTTGACCGGCCCACTCAGCAGCGCCGCTGGCGCAGTCATGGCCGCTTACATGTATTACACCCTGGCCGTTACTATTATAAGATTAGCCTACAAATGCACCAAACCGGAGTTTCAGCTAGGCGCAAAGAGAAAATTACGCAGCACGCATTTTGTCGGAAGCTACTGTGCGCAGAGTGCGTTATTCGCCTGTATCGAGAAAAAAGAGACATATTGTGAGTTTTCATCCCCCCTGGCTCGCATATTAAACGAGCAGATTCGTCCGCAACTGGGTCTTGGCTGGGGAACAGCAAAATCACCCAATTGCACGGGCATGACAATCAATCAGATCAGTAATGTTAACTGGGATTTAGTGGATCTGTCAGAATGGAAAGCTATTCTATCGGCCAATAATATGCTCAAAACCATTCAGGATACCACCATGAACAAGTTAACCGGGAGCGGCAATGTGATGAATGTTAACGGCGATCGTCAGACAGTATTAAAACGGGCACAGAACACCATTAATACGTCTAACCCTGGTGTTGTTCGAGAAACGATAAGGCAGAACCCCTTGCCTTGACAATACTCTAATTAAGGAGTATATTCAAATGATATAGCTTTTGGAGAAAGCCGATGAAACTTTATTTATGTTTACCCGTCATTTTATCGTTGCTGGCCGGTTGTGCGGCAAATGCCCCGCGTCAGTACGACCCCTTGCACAGCGAGGCGTACAATATTGCGCGGGCGGATGGTTTGACCCTGGGACGTACCGATGATATTCATGATGTGCCTTACAGCAAAATCAAGGAAGCAACTAAAAACGTTGGACCTAATCATACCGGAACAGTATTAGGTCTGGCTTCCTCTGCCAGCGATTTTGCCAACCTGTCAACCCCACCACCGGGGTTCTCCAGCGCCATGAGTGGAACATTCTTTTTGCTGGGTGCATTGCTGAATACAGGGCATTACCCGCGTGCATTAGGGGGACATGTGATTGCCTGGATGCCGGCGGATATTGTCAAGGACAAAGCGCATCCCAACCTGACCATGAAAGCCATCTACAAAAAGGCCGTCTGGGATGCGTTAAAAGCAAACGGTTATACCATCGAACAGAAACCGCGTCATAGAAATGGCTATCATTTTATACGCTATGTGTTAACCGGGCATAATTGCAATCCGGATAAAGTGGCTGCGTATGCGAAAAAACATGATTTTTATAACACAAAATACGAGTGTGAGCTGAGTATTAATTTCAATGGTGGCATTGATAATGAACCTGACCTGGTATGGCCGCCTGCGTGGATAGGCAAGAAAAAAAGATATTATTACGGTAGCGGTGAAAAAGATCCTGGTATTGGGTATGCTATTAGAATTATTAGTATTGAACCAGACACATATGACAGTAAATATATTGACCTAATAAACTTTGAAAAGGTCAACATTCAGTTATCAATGAACTTGCCAGATTGGTTTTATCTTTATTGGCCACCAAATCCTAAACGTCCTTACCCAGTCATTCTAAACAAGGACAGGGTGCTGTATTTTATACAGCCTGACCCAAAGAAAAAGCATGCGTCACCCCCGGTGCCAACGACCGAGAGCGCCGCATTAAAATAAATGCCGATTGAATAAAGACGGAAAGAAAATTCCGTATGCAAGAAAAATAAATTAACCCACCACCTTCCGGTGGCAACAAAACAAAACAACGAGAAAAATAATGAACGACGAAAACAACAAAACCGTTGAGCCTAACGCCACCGAGGCGTTAATCAAAACACTGGAACGCTCACAGCAATTGGAGCAAAACCGCATCAATCAGGACGAAAAAAACCTGAAATGGGGAAAATTGAAATTTTATTTGATTGTGGCCTTTTTTGCACTCGGTGCATTACCCTATATGGGCGCTATGTATAAGATATTTGGTGAAAACAACACAACCAAGAATGACTATGTGGATGCTGTTAAATTAGACGGTCCGATTGAGCCAGGTGAAAAAAATAGTGCAGAAAAAATAAATCAGGCACTGGATACTGCCTTTAATGATAAAAAGGCCAAAGGAATTGTCTTCCTGGTCAATAGCCCCGGTGGAACACCCGTGCAGGCAGCGCTTATTGCTGATTACATCAAGATGCTAAGGAAAGAACATCCCAAGAAAAAGATCATAACGGTTGCTGAGGATGTTATGGCCAGTGGTGCATATATGGCGGCTATGGGTACGCATACGATATACGCACATAAATCCAGTATTGTTGGATCGATCGGTGTCGTAACAGAAAGTTTTGGCTATCCAAAAATAATGAAAAAAATAGGACTGGAGCGACGAGTGCATGTTTCGGGTAAATACAAACGCAGCCTGGACCCTTATTTTCCAGAAAAACCGGAAGACGTAAAAATTATGCAAAAACGCCTGGATGATGTTCATAATCAATTTATTACTATTGTGAAGAAATCACGCGGTAACCGGCTTAAAGCCTCGGATGATGTGCTTTTTAACGCGGAAGTCTGGACGGGTGATGAAGCACTCAAATTAGGCTTAATTGATGGACTGGGATCCATTGACAGCATTATCCGAAAAGAATTTGGCGTGAAATATTATAAAGTTGTGACCGAACCTGTACCGTTCATAGACCAATTTACAAAATCGATTCGTAAGCAAGTTTCATTGCTGTATCAGAAAATACTGACATCAAATTCTTCAGGCAATATGGAGGCAATTTTAAAATGAAGCAACCCTTGGAAAAATTGGTTATCGGAATTTTAATGGTGTTACTGGCCGCCTGCAGCAAGGAAGACGTTAAAAAGGTACCGGTGGCAGACTGCGTTTACCCTGATGATTTATCATCCCCCGCACCCGGCTGGGTATGTGATCAAAAAAACAAGGATATTGCAGTTTCTGCTGTTGGTACCGCCAAAAAATCCAAAGCCGGTTATGGCTTTATGAAGAATATGGCCGTAACTGATGCACGGGTACAACTTGCACAGGCAATAAAGGTTCACGTAGAAAACATGGTGAAGCAGTATGCTGAAACGACGGGGGCAGCAGACTCAGAAACGGTAGATAAGGTGAATACTTCGGTAACCAGGCAGATTACCGACCAGAGCCTGACTGGTTCTAAACTGTATAAAACCAGTTTAAGCCCGAAAGGTGATCTGTATGTCCTGGTTGGTATGGATAATGCAGCAATAGAAACGCAAACCGTGAACGCATTAAAAACCAGCATGGGCAATGATCGTGCTCTGTGGCAACAGTTCAAAGCTCAGAAGGGCCAGGATGAGATGGCTGCAGCCATTGCTTCACAAAAAGAAAAATGATTCACTCCTGGAACAAATTAATTATTTTGTTGTTATTAGCGGTATCAGTATCTGCTTGCAGCCTCCTAAACAGTATCCAGGAATCGATGGACAGCGAATATTACTGGAAACATCACTGTGCCTTCTATGGTGCGCCTGTTAAAAAAACGATGAAGTGGCATGCGCCAGAATGGGTATGCAACCGCTATCATGGACCGATGAGAAAAAGTGTTTACTACATAAGCATGGATAATCCATCAAAACCGTCAAAAGATAGTCATAATACCCGTGTGAAGAATCTCTTTGATTATCAGCTATCACATATAGCTAAACGTATACGTGATGAACTAGAAAACATGATCATAACGATTGCTGAAGAAGGCCATATAACAGATGGTGTCGTTGATCATGATGAAAAAAAGTTATTTTACGCAAAATTAAACAAACTGATATCTCCGATACAAAAAAAATTCACGAAAGACACATTGCGTAATGTCAAAATATACGATGATGTCACCGATCCAAATGGAATTTTGTATCTGCGAATAGGGATAAATAGAAATACACTAGAAAAACAGCTTGATCAGGCATTAAAAACCAGCATGACGAACCAGCATGCATTATGGAAGCAATTGTTCGTTTACAATGATCCGGATAAACTTATC
>JALSUJ010000194.1 GCA_027071355.1 Gammaproteobacteria bacterium
AAGTGTTGGTCTGGTGCAGGCTCTTCGCACGTCTAACGGTAACCATCCGGCATTCAAAAGCTTTATCGCCTCTCAGGTAAAAGCCAACGACCGGGGCTTTTTGTCGAAGGATATTACCGTGCGCAGCATGCTGGAGCACCGTGGTGATGTACACCATATTTTTCCGCGCGACTACCTGAAAAAGCAGCTTGGCCTCAAACGATCGGAATACAACCAGGTGGCAAACTATGTCTATACCCAGCAGGAGATCAACATTGCCATCGGCAATGAGCCGCCCCAGGAGTATATGACAAAGGTCCGGCAGCAATGCGAAGGTGGTGAACTCATCTATGGTGGCATTGCGGATATGGAAATCCTGCGCGAGAACCTGGCGGAAAATGCCATACCTACAGAGTTTCTCGATGGCAGCCTGTTTGAATATGAAGACTTTCTGGCAGAACGGCGCAAGGCCATTGCAGCCAAATTGAAAGAATATTATTTTTCATTGTAGGTGACAGCAATGAATTGCAGAGGCGACGAGACGCAGAGTAAAAATGAAATAGGAAATCTCCGTGTTTCCGTAATATTACTATTGGTGATTGCTTTATGACATTTACAGTTGATGCGGTTCGTTCTGAGCAGTTTGATGATTTTGACATGCTTCTGTCGTTTGTAAGTGAGGAAGAAAAGCGTCTGTTTCGTTTGCCACTAAAGGGGTATATAGAGAAGGGCGCGCGATTCAATGACGAACATGGAATAGGGACCGATGGTGACGGTTATAAATTTAATGAAGCGAGCTACAGATTGCTTTGCAATATGGCTGGAATATCACCATCTACTCTGGAAAATCTCCAGGAGAAGGGGCTGGCATCCCGGCTGCTCAATGATCTATTTTTGTCAGGCAATATTTCAAGAAACCTTGATTCTCTGGAAATCGTGTGTGATGAGGAAAATCGGCAGGTGCTAGGCTTTGTTTCTGAGTCGTACGTAGGTTATAGCAACAAGCGATTCGTCGACGAGGTGATTGTGGCGCTTGATCCAGAGAGAAACAGAGGCTCCCTGTTTCCAGATCTTGGCGAGTTTGAGTTCCAGCAGGGCTATTCTGTAAATAGTCGTCTTTATCTTCGTATTGTTTCAAAAAAAACAGTAGGCAAAGTTCAGGGTAGAGGAGGTGCGGGAGAAGATATAAGCAAGATTGGTCTTGAGCTCACTAACACTATGGCCGGCGGTTATGCTTTACGTATGTCCTACTTTATTCATAGATTAATTTGTGCAAATGGTCTCATTGCGCCAGTGTCTGGCGGTGCTGGAAAAATTATCCATTCTGGTAGCCTGCAGAATTTCGAACGACGACTACATCAAGGCGTGGGCTCCATACTTGGCTCTCTTCAGCATGCCGCTAAATTACTTGAGTCCCTGGCGGAAATTCCGTTTGATACCCGGCTATTGGCTAGTTCGGCGCGATTCGATGATATGTTCTCGATTGTCCCAGGCCTCGACCTTAAATCGGAGTGTAAGCGAATTATCTTAAACAGAGATTATTCCGCGATTAATGACAAAAAAGAGCGAGCGCTTCAGCGTAAGGCAGACATGCTTGCGTCAATTAGTACTGTTTTAGGTCGTAAGCATTCACTCGCGGTATTTAATTCGCATTGGCGTAATAATGCCAGTATGTGGGACTTTATTAACATATTTACCGAATATGCCAAGGAATTGGACATTCAAAAGAAGCTGGAAGCAGAGCGTCGTGCCGGTGAAGTAGCGGATTGGATAGCAAAGAATAAACGACAATTTGCTAATCCCAGCGTCTCAGCGGTGACAAATATATAGGTGTTGTTTTTATGATCATCAAAGCGCTGACACTGGAAAACTTCAAAGGTATCTCAAAGCCTGTTCGTATCGAGTTCAAGCCGATCACATTGCTGTTTGGCCCTAATAGCGCGGGCAAGAGCACAGTGTTACAGGCGCTGGTTTATGCCCGTGAAATTTTTGAACGCCACAATCTGGACCCGGATCGCACCATGCTTGGCGGCGAGTGGATGGATCTGGGTGGGTTTAGAAATCTGGTAAATGGACATAATTACAATAAAGTATTGAAAATCGGGTTTGAGCTGGATTTATCTGAAACAGGTGTACCTGATTATCTTTCCGAGAGTGAGAACTATGTGCTGGAATCATGGGAGTTTCAAGTATTTCCGGATCCCTGGCTTACTAATATTCAGCAGGCAGCTTTCACTATTTCAGTAAAATGGAGTGAGAGGCTTAATCGTCCGATTATCCAGAAAGTTGACTTTGAGGTGAATTATGAGAGTTTCGCAGAAATTGAATCTACCATGGATGCGCGTGATGTAAATTTAACGCTATCATCACTCGCACACCCCATTCTTACACCATGGCTGGCTGACGAAGATGAAAGTTCACAGGAAAGTGTTTGGCTAACTGATGAGCTTCTTATGGGGGCATTGAAGGCTGAGGAATTACCGGCTGATAATGTGGAACCGAATTATGATGTCGAATTGAGTGATATTGATCTGAATAATATAGATCAATTGATTGAGGAGGCCAGATACACAAGATCCGTGTCGAAATATGGTCCTATAGGGTTAACAGGGCAAAAAGACGCGTTACCTGTAAGCGAAAAAAGACTCGAAATAGCCTCAAGTGCCTGGGCATCAACAGATGAGCGGTTTGGACCTGTTATTGATCATCCTCTTGCATCTGAGTTATTAATCACCTCCATATTTAGCGGGCTAATTGCCGGCCCCATTGATCTTGTTCGTCGTGAGTTGGACAAGTTGATCTATATCGGGCCCTTGCGGGAGGTTCCCTCGCGGCATCCTGCTTATCGCCGTTCACCGGACGTGTCGCGCTGGGCGCGTGGCACAGCCGCCTGGGATGTGTTGCACAATGCAGATTCAGCCTTTCTGGAAAAGGTGAATGATTGGCTGACGGGTGATGACAAGCTCAACTCCGGTTATTCAGTCACGCAACATCGGTACCGGGAGCTTGCGGTTGATCATCCGATCACCCTGGCGATCGAGCAGGGGCTGATTCTGGATGAGGAGGATCTGGGTGAGCTGTTTCAGTCGCTTCCTGTTCACACCCGTGTGGCGATACGTGAAGCGAAAACTGACCTTGATGTATTTCCGCAGGATATTGGTGTCGGTATATCTCAGGTGATACCCATTATTGTGGGTGCAATTTGGCAGCGTTCAGGGATCCTCGCAGTTGAGCAGCCTGAGCTGCATATCCACCCCGCGCTCCAGGTAGCACTGGGCGATCTCTTTGCTTCCGAGCTTGAGAACAATGATGGCATTTATCTTCTGGAAACTCATAGCGAGCATCTAATGCTCCGCTTCCTGCGAAGGATAC
>JALSUJ010000195.1 GCA_027071355.1 Gammaproteobacteria bacterium
TGGGGATCATGCTGAATACTAGTCTTAGTATCTGTTTCAGTTGTTCTACTATTTGATACTGTTCAATGAAGTGATAATTCACTAACTGCTCCTGCTAAACAAGAAAGTGCTGATCAGGCGGCACGGGAGAAGGGTGTTCTCACTGATCGGGTAACTCAGGCATGAATTCTGTCCCCAGGCCATTAGCCAGCTGATTAATCACTGGATAATCAGAAAAACTTTTCTGCCACTTGCGGGCAAGGGAATGCTGCCACCCATTGACCTGTTGCAGCCAGCCGGAGTTATTGTTATCCAGCTCATTGTTTTGCGTAAAAAATTCTGCCGGCCATTTCAGAGGTGTCAGAAAACCACTAATACCAGTCACAGGTAATATTGATATCAGCATAGTAAATAAAGCAATAATAATAAATCGCAGCGGTTTGTTTAGTGCATATTTCAATAGCGGTTTATAGCTATTAATTAACCAGCGGTTTAAAGGATTTGTCTGTTCATGTGGAATACGTCCCCTGATAAAATACCCCATCAGTACCGGGACCAGTGTCACGGACAGACCCGCTGCTGCGGCCATGGCATAGGTTTTAGTTAATGCTAATGGCGTAAACAATCGCCCCTCCTGTGCTTGAAGGCTAAAGACAGGCACAAAACTCAGGGTAATAATAAGTAATGAAAAAAACAATGCAGGTCCTACTTCAACGGCAGAACGAGTAATTAACGACCAGTGCTCGTTGATACTGAGAGTTTGTTCTGGATGGTTATGCTGCCAGCGTTCCAGATGTTTGTGTGCATTTTCAATCATGACAATAGCAGCATCGACCATAGTTCCTATTGCAATAGCAATACCGCCTAATGACATAATATTGGCATTAACACCCTGGTTATTCATAACAATAAAGGCCAGTAAAATACCTAAAGGCAGGGTAACAATGGCAACAAATGCAGAGCGTAAGTGCAGTAGAAATAACAGACAAACTAATGCGATAACAATAAATTCCTGCATTAGCTTGTCACTCAGGTTGTTCACTGCCCTGACTATTAAACCTGAACGGTCATAAGTCTCAACAATTTCTACTCCGTCAGGCAAACCTTTTTTAAGTTCTTTAAGCTTCTTTTTTACTGCTTTAATTGTTTTTAAGGCATTTTCTCCGTAACGCATGACAATAATGCCGCCCGTTACCTCCCCCTTACCATCCAGATCACAGACAACCCGGCGCATCTCCGGACCAATTTGCACCTCGGCTAAATCTTTTACCAGTAATGTTTTTCCATTTTTAGTGGTCTTAACCGGAATAAATTCAATATCTTCCAGAGATGTGAGATAACCTTTTGTGTGGATCATATATTCTGCTTCAGCCAGTTCTATGACAGAACCACCCACTTCATGATTACTGTTTTTAATAGCTGTAGATAATTGAGATAAAGAAATACCATAAGCACGCAACTGTTCCGGATTAGCAATAATCTGATACTGGCGTACCATTCCTCCTGCCGTAGCTACCTCAGCAACACCAGGAACCGTCTGTAGTTCAAACTTTAAAAACCAGTCCTGCAAACTACGCAGCTGAGATAAATCATATTTTCCGGAATGGTCAACTAAGGCGTAGGAATAAATCCAGCCTACACCAGTTGCATCAGGGCCAAGACGAGGCTGAACACCATCAGGTAAAGTGTTTGCTGTTTGATTCAGGTATTCAAGTACTCGTGATCTGGCCCAGTAAAGATCGGTACCATCTTTGAAAATAACATAAACATAAGAGTCACCAAAAAAAGAATAACCACGTACTGCTTTTGTTCCGGGCACGGCAAGCATGGTGGTCGTCAATGGATAAGTTATCTGATCCTCAACCACTTTTGGGGATTGTCCGGGATAATTAGTACGAATAATGATTTGTACATCAGATAGATCCGGGATCGCATCTAATGTTGTGTTTTGTACAGAGATTAAACCCCAGATACTTAACAAAATAGTTATAATCAGAACCAGGATTCGATTTTTAATTGACCATTGAATCACACTGGCTAACATAACTTCACCAATAAGTTAAAAGCAGGTCTATTCATGGGAAGAATTTAAACGCTGAAAACTGGCCTGTAAATTAGCTTCAGAATCAATTAAAAACTGACCAGATGTCACAATTTTATCACCTTCCTGCAAACCTGATAAAATTTCCACCTGCCCCCCACTATTTAGACCGGTACGCACATCAACAGGTTGAAAACGTCCATTTCCAAGATTGCGGATAACACTTTGTCTTTCTCCGGTCACAATTAATGCTTCACGAGGTATGATTAATGTGTCCTTAACAGGATCAGTAATAATTTTCACCTGAGCAAACATATTGGGTTTTAGTAATCCATCGGGTGTGGATACCAGTAAGCGAACTTTTAGTGTTCTGCTTTGAGGGTCAAGTTCAGGATAAATATAATTGACTCTGGCAGGCCATTTTTTTCCGGGTAAGGCCTGAAGTTCAATTTGTGCAGACAGACCGCGTCTTATCCAGGGCAGCTGATGTTCATAGATATCAGCTTCAACCCAGACGCTGGAAGTATCTGCAATAACAAACATAATATATCCGGGAGTAATAAACTGATGCTTATGGACATTATGCCTGACCAGTACTCCATATTGAGGTGCATAGACAGGAATTCGGTATTTGCTTTTACCAGTGCGGGCTATTTCATTGATGAGGCTTTCTGAAACATTAAGATAACGCAAATAATCCCGTGTCGGACGGCTTTCAACTCGTTGACCATATTTCTTTAAAATATCTGATTTGTCGCTTTTTTGAGCTTTAATAAACTGTTCTTGTACAGCCAGAAATTCAGGTGAATACAACTCCAGCATCAAATTACCTTTTTTTACACTTTGTCCTTCATTACGAAAAACCAGATTTTCCACCCAGCCGGAAGTGTGGCTGCGTACCAGCTTTACACGATGTTTATTGTAACTAACATAACCCACCGTTTTAATTGTTTTTGACAGAGAACCTTTTTTTACAGTTTCTGTTCTGATACCAAGGGTCTGGATAATTTCAGGGGTCAGTTCTACCACCGGTATTTTTTCACTTAATGCCGGTTTGTGAGCGTTTGTTTGTTTGACTAATGACATGCCACAAATTGGACAGGTTCCAGCTTCAGTAGAAATAATCTGTGCATGCATAGGACACACGTAACTGGATTCCACATGTTTATGATCTTGCTCTATGGAATGCGGTTCAAGATTAGATGTATCTTGAGTTGTATCTTTATCACAGGCTGTGAGTAATAAAAGAAGTACAGGAATACTTATAAATAAGATATTTATTCTAAAACATTTAATTATTATATTTTTATACATGTGCTAAATCTGTTTA
>JALSUJ010000196.1 GCA_027071355.1 Gammaproteobacteria bacterium
TATTAAAATGGATTTTCTATACATTTTTTTAATTTAGAATAGATTTCTTCAATGATCTTTTTTTGTACAACAACAGCATTTATGGCTTGCGCCAAAGCTTTCGGTTCATCATCATATTGATGAGCGACCTCATTTCTAAGTTTTCGTAAATATAGCCATTCTTTTGCGTTGTTTATGCAGCCGTATTTTTCCAGCTTATTTAAAATATCTAAACAAGGAAACAAGTTTACCTCCACCTTCAAATTTTTGCAATTAAGAGCCTTGTCCAACAGCAATTCTCGCTGAATCAATTTAAAATTGAACATTTCCTATAAAATGGATTTTTTTAACTATAGGGCTCTTTTGATACCCTGCCTGTTTTTTTTGCTCTGAATGACAGGCACGGGTCAAGCTACACATTTAAGTGCATTTTTCCCAAATTCTGGTTTTATGATTTTTTCGTTGCCTTCACCTCATAATCATCTGGATGTAAATACATATCCATAAGTTGCTCCCAGGAATCAACCACCAGCATTCGGACTGTCCCCCGAAAAACTTCCCAGAGATATCGTTTAGAGTTGGCTTTTGCCCGACAAGCTTGATAAGCCCCGTCGGTCAATTCAAATATCTGGTGAAAATAAAATGCTAGCAAGGTCAATAAATACATGTTATAGCTCAGGTGTTGCTTGCCATGACCGTAGTTATGCTCAATATAATAGCCCTGATTTTTCAGAGTGTTAAAGCATTCATTTTCGATTTTCCACCGACAACGGCCAGCCCGAACTAACTGGACCACATTGTGTTGGTTTACCGGTATATCGGTCACCCAGCTGTTTTTATAAGTCACTTTGCCTTGCGTATTAATCATACGATATTCCAGTACATTCACTTCCAGAGCATTAGCCTGTCCATGCAAAGGGACGGTATTTTTCCAGCGGTACTGGTGGGTATAGCCTCGTTCATCCACCTGTTCTAATGTTGGCAACTCAGGAAAGTCATTTAACCATTCAAACAGATATTTATGATCCCCCGGTTTGGCAACAAATAACACATGCATTCCTTGCTCAAGTGCCGTTTCTATTAAAGGTTGATGGGACATTAGGCCATCACCACCCAATAGGAAGCGTTGACGTGGGTGGTCTTGCTTGAGCCGCTCTATAAAGCGTTTGGCCGCTTTGCTTTCACAATCCTGTTTCCCGATACCATCGGTATTTTGAATGGCTTCTGGCATGACTGGCAGCACCTGCTTTTTATCTGGGTGCATGATGCCCCCCTGTAACACGGCATGACTATAGGTGATATCACCATTACGGTGAGTTTTATGTAAGCACTGTTCACAGTGAATGTCCTGGGAGCTATGATATTGAGTACCATCAATGGCGCACAGTAAAGTATGAGGAAACACGGCATAATCTTCCAGGTGCTTATGACGCCTGAGGCGTTCAAACAAATCCTTGAAAATCGGAGCGAATGAGTCGCCCGCAATCGTATCCAGAATATCTCTCAGTTGACTGGCTTTGGGTATGGACTCGACACCAAACAGGGTGCGGAGGTTGTTTCGATGGTGTATTTCCTCCATGCGCTCCTGAAATTGTGCCAAAGAGGGATCCTGAAAATACATGCACGCAAATGCACTCATGATGACATCATGCTGACTATAAGTACATTTGCCCGACTGACGCTTATCCGGTAACGAATGACAACAGGCGGAGACACTTTGTCTCAGTGCTGAAAAGCTCAAATGTTTTTTCGCTTTTTGTTATGGAGCCCAAAATTGACCTTTAACTCTATCAATTAAAACAAGCAACTCTCAAAAATGGAGTCATTTCTTGATCTGATCGAGTAAATTCAAAAAAGTTCAATTTATTTGGCAATTTTTTGGACTTTTTTTAAAATTAGCGCGAAAACTACTTTTTTATTGCCCTGAGATGTCTTGGTTTGCTTAATCTGATGGATTCAGCGAGAATTGCTGCTTGTCCAATGCGAAATGAGCCTGAACAAAAGAGGTGATTCCAACGGAAAATGAGCCTGAAATAGGTCAATTTGGTTAAAAATCGTTCATGATCAACTAATGAAGATGATTATGAAGCTAGAAGAACTGAAGACAATTGAACAACTTAGCCAATTTCTTGATGGCACCCAAGCTGTTATTTTTAAAATAACCACTGTCAAAAAAGAACGATATGATTGGATCCGACACGAATTAGTACGATTTGACTATCTTAAACTGAGTAAATTGGACAAAGGTATTGTCATTCTTTACCTGATAAAAGTCTCTGGATATTCCCAGTCACAACTCACACGCTTAATCAAACAATATAGTAAAACAGGTTATATAAAGCACTTTCATGCTAACGTCCCTGCTTTTAAAAAGAAATACACACCAGAAGATATACGCTTGATTGCCAAGATGGATGAACGATATGACACGCCATGTGGGCAGACAATAAAAAAACTCTGTGAACGAGCTTACAGAGTGTTTGAAGAGCAGGAATTTGAACGATTAAGCACAATTTCAGTAAGCCATCTCTATAATTTGAGAAAATCAACCACATACTGCCGTACCACACAGCATTTTGAGAAGACCAAACCGACCAAATCAGTGATTGGTGAACGCCGTAAGCCAAAACCAGAAGGACAGCCTGGTTTTATTCGAATTGATACCGTTCATCAAGGTGATCAGGACAAGAAAAAAGGTGTGTATCACATCAATGCAGTAGATGAAGAAACTCAATTTGAAGTGATTGCTACCGTTGAAAAGATCAGTGAATATTTCCTGATCCCGGTACTGGAACAAATGTTAGAATCATTCCCATTCAAGCTCATTAGTTTTCATTCGGATAATGGCAGTGAATACATCAATAAAAATGTCGCAGAATTACTGGAAAAGTTATTGATTGAGTTTACAAAATCACGTTCACGTCACTCAAATGACAATGCTTTAGCAGAAAGCAAAAATGCATCCATTGTCAGAAAAACACTAGGATACAAGCATATTCCTCAAAAGCATGCAGAACTAATCAATCAATTTGACAAAGAGTTTCTTAACCCTCACATTAATTTTCACCGGCCGTGCTTCTTTCCTGTGATCACGACAGATGAGAAGGGAAAACAGCACAAAAAATACCCTTATAAATCCATGATGACACCTTACGAAAAATTAAAATCTTTACCCAAAAGTGAAAAATATTTGAAGGATGGAGTGACATTTGAAATAATGGACAATATAGCTTACGCAATAACTGATAACGAGTCAGCTGATCGGCTCCAAAAAGCGCGGCAGCAACTTTTTAAAACCATTGATGAACGAGAATTAAATACCGGTTGAACTGAGAGAATTAAAAATCATTTCAGCGCCCGACT
>JALSUJ010000197.1 GCA_027071355.1 Gammaproteobacteria bacterium
GCATTAAACTGTTCCGCATTTAATGGTGAATGGTTTTTTTTATGGCTATTATTTTCTGACATTCAGCTCAGTTCCGTATAGATAGATTCCAGTTTCTGATATTTTTCATTCTGCGGATCCAGATCATTGCTGATATCCAGATAATGACGAGCTTTGTCTAACATTTTGTTGTTTTGGCCATGTGATTTAATTTGAAACAATAAGGCCTGAGCAGCGTTCATATTAACCGATATGCGGTCCGGTAAATTGTCAGCGGCTTCTTCAAAACAGGGTATTGAGTCGTTAATACGTTGTGCTGTGTACAGGCGTATGCCCTTACCATTTAGTAATAGATATTGATAACGCCGGGTGAGTTCTTCAGCATTGGAATGTCCGGGACCATTAATAATATTATCCTTGAGTGCATCGGCCAGTTCGGTTTCCCCCAGATCTTCTGTCACAGTGATTAAATCTTTTTGAAATTCATCGGGCAGCTGACTGAGATCTTCGGGCATATTAGCAATGGCCTGCTGGAATAGCTCTCGGGCAATATCTTCATTGCCGACTTTGTTTTGGGCCAGACATTCTACAAAATGGGCATGAGATAATGCATCAGGCTGTTTTTTATAATTTTGTTTGGCAATGTTAATCGTTTGAATGGCATTTTTATATTTACCCGTATCCAGATAAAGTTTTGCCAGTTCCAGATTATCACCGACCTTGCCAAAACAGGAATACTTGCCCTGATTCACGGCTTTACGGTAAGATTTTTCAGCAGTGTCGAGATCGTTATTTTTAATAGCAACCTGAGCCAGTCGTTGCTGACGGGCAATGGTATTTGGGGATATTTGGGTGGCCTGAGTTAATACCTCCTGTACCTGTTCAAATTTATCCTGATTTTCCAGTGTTATAGCTAATAAATCATAGGCCTCAATATAGTTTTTATTTTCAGCAATAACGCTTTCCAGTTGTTCCTGGGCCGGCCTGTAGTTTTGTTGTTTGATCAGGGCTTTGGCCTTACCCACTCGTGCCCATTGAAAATCTCGGACCGAAAGAGCTTTATTATAAACCTCCAGAGCAATATCCAGCTCATTGGCAGCAAGGGCAATTTCACCTTTAAGTTTACCAATTTCAAGCGCCTGTTTACTATGTTCAGCCATTTTCTGATCAGAAAGGGTCAAAGCTTTCTGATAATCTTTGTTATTATAGGCTCGATAGATATCCTTCATAATGGCTTTTTTCTTGATCAGCATGTCCAGGCGTTTGAGCAATAAGTCTTTAGGAAATGGTTTGTTCAGATAGCCGTCCGGACGATATTCTACTGCAGCCATGACCATGTTCTGAGTATTCTCAGCGGTGATCATTATATAGATAGTGCCAAAGGACATTAAGTGACGGTGCATCACTTCTTCGAGTAATTGCTGTCCATTCTGACCATCACCAAGATTATAATCACATAAAATAACATCGTATTTGTTATAGGTGATTTTTTTTAATGCCTCGGCAGCATTGGCAGCATCTTCAATTTGCTGCGCGCCGCAGGTGACGAGAATAGAGCGGAGCATGGAACGATAATTGGCAAAATCATCAATAATAAGAAAATGAATTTTAGACAGATCAAGCTGAGACATGATAGGATGAGGTTCAAAGTTAACAGACTACTTAAGCATAGCAAAAATTGGCCTGTTAACAAGTCAGTTAGAACTCATCTTCTGTTTCATTAACATCCACCTGACCGGACATACGGCGGCGGATATGTGACCAGGACATACCAATAGCCAGAACCATAGACAGTAAGGTCAGAGCAATATAGGTGAGTACGGTAATACTGTCTGCTGGAACGCCCATATCAATTATCAACCATAGCAGAGTACCGAAAAAGGCAAATGCCAGGATCAGGCCAATGAGTCCTAAAGAAGTAATCGTGGCCCTTATATACACCACCCAGCCAATTAACAGCACAACCCCGGAAAAAGCAAATAGCGGTGTAAACCCAGTTTTAATAATCGTTAATGCCCAGTCATAAAACGAATAGCCGCTGGGATTATAGGTTGCAAAAACCAGACATAATGCAAATATCAGGCGTAGCAGAAAACTTCCAAAATTAAATTGTTTTATGGCCATTATATAACCTTAAGGTTCTGGGAAAATAAATAAGGATTTATTTTACAAGATAATACAGCAGGATTAAATTAATAATTAAGGAAAACGCACTCAGGGTTTTCCAGACCAGCAGGGGATTTCTCTCAATTAAGGGAACCGATGCGGAGTTCAGGAAATGGGGATTAGGGTGCTGTAAATCATAAAGAAACTCAAATACATCCTCCTGGCGCAGTTTAATGTCCAGAGATAAGGCTTTTTTTATGGCACCATCTATCCAGTTAGGTACCATTGGGTTGATATGAATACTGGGTATATAGTGCAGCCGAGACAATTGCCGGTAACTGGCTTTTTCAGGCATGTCCTTACCAAAGGGCAGACGGTTATTTAGTAATTCATAAGTAATAACGCCCAGAGAATACAGATCACTGCGTTCACCACCGGAATGACCCAGATAAAACTCCGGGGCACTATAGTTTATGGTACCCAGAATATTTTCATCTTCATCCTGATTCTTTTTCAGTTCATCAATTCCGGCAATTTTGACCGAACCAAAATCGATAATTTTTACCTCGCCGTTGGAACTAATCATTATGTTTTCAGGTTTTAAATCCTGATGCAGCATTTCAAGGCGATGAAAAGCCCTTAAGCCTTTGGCTATCTGTTCCACAATCGGGATAACCATTTCAACCGGGGGCAGGGGATTTTGCTTCATCCATTCTCTTAAGGTAATACCTTCCAGATATTCAGTCACATAGTACAGCATCCGGGGCTTTTGTTCCGGAGTCAGAACCTTGAGTACATAAGGTGAATTAATTCGTTTGCCAGCCCACTCTTCATGCAGAAACTGCTCAATAAAAAAACCGTCATCCTCATAATTTATAGAGGGTGTTTTTAAAATAACTCGTTCATCCGTATCTTTATGACGGGCAGCATAAATCTGGGTGCGATTACTGGCATGAATTTCCTTTATTATCTGGTAACCATCCATAATCATGCCAGGTTCCAGAGGGGGAGGGAAGGGTAATTCATGGGCCTTAAGTAGAACTTCCTCTTCTTCAGGCAGCGGCAGGTTTTCGATTTTAAGAATTTGCAGGCTTAGATTATCATTACACTGAAGCTCTAAAGCCTGTTGAGCTATCGCTGTACAGTGCTGGTTTAAAATTTCACTGTCAAGCGGGCTATCAGGCAGTTTATTCATTAAGCTTTTTAATTTTCTGGAAGATAGAAAATCGTGGATACCATCAGTTGACAGTAAAAATATATCACCCTGTTCCAGGGGAACTTTACGATAGTCAATATCCAGATGCAGATCGATGCCCATAGCCCGATTCAGATAACTGCGTTCATTAGAGACGATGACCCGATGATCCCGGGTAAGCTGCTCCAGTTCGCCATCACGAAAACGGTAAATTCTTGAGTCACCAACATGAAAAATATGTGCGGTCGTAGACTTGAGAATAAGCAGAGTCAGAGTGGTTACCATACCTTTGGCACTCTGATAATCCGTATGCCCCCGACTGTATAACCAGCTATTAAGAGCTGACATGATTTTCTGTGCCGCACTTTTAACCGACCAGGAGGCCGGAGTACTATAATAATCGTTTATAAAACCATTAATACAGGCATGACTGGCTTCCTTGCCCGCTTCGCTGGAACTCATACCATCGGCAATGGCAATGACAATACCCTTGGTTCTTAAATCCTGATTATCAGGAATTTTACTGGACACAAAATCATCGTTATCCGACTTAATGCCCTGGTCACTATAATAGCCAATGCTGATGGCAAGTTTTTGTTCCACTATTAATCAACCTCAATCATTTCTACAGTACCGTCAGGCAGTACTTCAGCCATATGTCCTTTAGGTTCTTCAATAAACTGTACCGCAATCAGAACAAACAATGCCCCGCAGGCGATTGTGATAAAAAAGATTTGTGGTGATACAAATGATAACACGGTCAGGAATAATACCGCACCCACATTACCATAGGCACCGACCATACCGGCTATCTGACCGGTCATACGTCGTTTAATGAGCGGTACCATAGCAAATACTGCACCTTCACCTGCCTGTACAAAGAATGAACAGACCATGGTGACTACTACTGCCAGTACCAGTGACCAGCTGGATTCTATCTGGCTCATAATAAAGTAACCGGCCACCAGACCTAACAAAAAGATGGTTAAAGAACGCTTACGACCAAATTTGTCACTGATTAAACCACCGCCGGGACGAGCCACCAGATTCATAAAGGCAAAACCGGAAGCCAGTAGACCGGCCATAATGGCTGTAACACCATGACTTTCGTGAAAGGTTTCATAAAAAAACAGGGGTAACATGGAAACAACGGCCAGCTCTGAACCAAAGGTCACCAGATAAGCCAGATCCAGAATAGCAACCTGCTTAAATTTGTACTGGTGGATTTCCGGCACCGGTTCTTTTAAATGTTCCATGTTAATGTGAAAAATTTTGTACACATTAAAGGCAAACAGAACCCAGATAGCCAGATAAATAATGTCAGCAGTTGCTGTGCCTAGCAGACTGACACCAGAAGGGGAGAGTTTCCAGGTCAGTAAGGTTAAAGTGGCGTACATAGGAGCAGACATAAAAATATAAAAATATAAATCGCTTTTAGATGTTACCTCCATAGCACCCATACGCTTAGGTTTAAAATAAGTTGATCCTTTAGGGGTATCGGAAACACTGAAGAAATAAATAACAGAATAAACCAGTGCAATAACACCGGTCAGGCCAATGGCATACCGCCAGCCGTCATCACCGCCAAA
The DNA here is from genome assembly GCA_027071355.1 of Gammaproteobacteria bacterium. GTDB lineage: Bacteria > Pseudomonadota > Gammaproteobacteria > GRL18 > GRL18 > JANELJ01. Next base: position 4,870 of record JALSUJ010000197.1, read on the forward strand.
GAACAGTGCAATACTGGGCAGGGTCATGGCTGCTGCTGCGGAACCAAAATTACCCCAGCCGCCATAAATACCTTCTGCCACACCAACCTGTTTAGCTGGAAACCATTCGCCCATCATGCGGATACCAATAACAAATCCGGCACCTACAAAACCCAGTAGAAAACGAGCCAGAGCCAGTTGTTCAAAGGTTTCTGCGGCAGCAAAAATAAAACAGGGGATACTGCCCAGAGCAAGTAGACTGGAATAGGTTCGTTTAGGGCCGAATTTATCAACCAGCATACCAATGATAATACGGGCAGGAATGGTTAAAGCTACATTCAGGATTAATAGTGTCTTAATCTGGGCAGAAGTCAGTCCCAGGGTTTCTTTAATAGACACCAGCAATGGTGCATGATTAAACCAGACAAAGAAGCTGATAAAAAAAGCCAGCCAGGTTAAATGGAGTACTCGGGTCTTTCCTTTAAAGGAAAATAAATTAAGCCTGCTATTCGACATGGTGTATCCTCATAATATTATACAATGCTTATGTTTAAGCATGAATCAGACCAGGTTTTGTAATATACTGATATATAATATAAAAAGCTTTAGTTTTATTTGTTGCGTAAAAATCAGAAGTCATAGAGTGCATTGTTATGGGGCAAATTTTAGTAATAGAATAGAAACTTGAGTTAATAAGCACGTATCTATTCAATATAATTTAAACCTGATAAGAGTATCTTTTTGCAGTGCCTGTGTTTGCGGGGTTTATGGAGGCAGGATGCCGAGATAAAGCGATACAGGGATGTGCTTGAGCATCCCCGAAAATACAGGCACTGCAGGAAGATACGGTAATTTATGCTGAATAGTTACCTAAAATATAGAATAACATTCAGGCAGATTTATTTTATTGCAGAATCAATGCTAATATTGCTCATAATTTATTACCAATGGCAAACAATCTGAGAGTACTATGAACTGGCAAGCTGATTACCTGATAACTAAACCAGATCTGGAATATAAAACCACCTGCCCTTATTGTGGGGTAGGCTGCGGTGTGCTGGCAAAGGTGGATCAGAATGGTGTGGTTTCAGTAAAAGGAGATCCAGAACACCCGGCTAACCTGGGACGGCTGTGCTCCAAAGGTACCGCACTGGGTGAAACCGTTGCCCTGCATGAACGTCAGTTATACCCGGAAATACTGGGCCAGCAGGTTAGCTGGGAACAGGCTCTGGCTTCTGCTGCAGGAGGTTTTAAGGAAACTATTGCAGAGTATGGCCCTGACTCGGTGGCTTTCTATGTCTCCGGACAGTTATTAACCGAAGACTATTATGTTGCCAATAAACTGATGAAAGGTTTTATAGGTTCGGCCAATATAGATACTAATTCACGCTTATGCATGTCATCCGCTGTTGCTGCTTATAAAAGAGCCTTTGGTGAAGATATTGTGCCCTGCAGTTATGATGATCTGGATCGTGCCAAACTGATTGTTCTGGTGGGCAGTAATACTGCCTGGTGTCATCCGGTTATTTATCAGCGCATAGGCAAGGCAAAAAAACTGAACCCCGATCTGCAGATTGTCACTATTGATCCGCGAATGACTCAGACCAGCAGTATTTCGGATTGCCATTTAGCCCTGAAACCTGGTACGGATGCAATATTATTTAATGGTTTGCTGGTTTATCTGCATCAGCAGGGTGAAATTAATTCGCTTTATCTGGATAATTTTACTTCCGGTTTTGAACAGGCTTTGAAAACAGCACAGGAAAGCTCACCGGATGTGTCGACAGTGGCTGAAAAATGTCAGCTGGATAGTGTTGAAGTAAAGCGTTTTTATCGTCTTTTTGCTCGTACTGAGCGGGTAGTTACAGCTTTTTCTCAGGGTATTAATCAGTCCAGTTCCGGTACCGATAAAGCGAATAGTATTATCAACTGCCATTTGCTTACAGGCCGACTGGGGCGTCCCGGTATGGGGCCGTTTTCCCTGACCGGACAGCCTAATGCCATGGGTGGCAGGGAAGTGGGGGGGCTGTCCAATCAACTGGCGGCCCATATGGACATTAATTCATCTGCCCATCAGGCTTTGGTGAAAGAATTCTGGCAGTCTCCGTTGATGGCTGAAGCAGAAGGTTTAAAAGCCGTTGAACTATTTGATGCTATTGCTGATGGGCAGATTAAAGCCATCTGGATCATGGCAACGAATCCTGTAGTGAGTCTGCCAGATGCCGATAAGGTCAAACGAGCATTACAAAATTGTCCTCTGGTGGTGGTATCGGATTGTGTACAGCAAACAGATACCAGTAAACTGGCGCATATTGTGTTTCCGGCAGCCACCTGGGGCGAACGTGATGGTACCGTCACAAATTCAGAACGTAGAATTTCCAGACAGCGGCCATTTTTAAGGACGCCGGGGCTGGCAAAACCCGACTGGTGGATAATCTCGCAATTTGCCCGGCATATGGGCTTTGATAAGGATTTTAACTATCAGGGACCCGTGGATATTTTCTGTGAACATGCTGCCTTATCCGCGTATAGAAATAATAACGAGCGCTTATTTAATTTGTCCGCCCTGACTGAACTGAGCTTGCAGCAATATAATGAATTAGCTCCCCTGCAATGGCCGGTACTAGTTTCCCAAAATTCAGATAATTATGATAATTCAGCTATAACCGGTACTGACCGGGTTCTGGAAAATGGACAGTTTTATACCCCGGATAAAAAAGCTCATTTTATCGCTATAACGCCCAGATTACCGGTTCGGCAGCCAACCACAGAATACCCTTTTATTTTAAATACCGGCCGGGTTCGGGATCACTGGCATACCATGACTCGTACCGGCATGTCACCACGACTGTCCTCACACACCATTGAATCTTATGTGGAAGTTCATCCTGAGGATGCCCAGGCTCTGAAAATAGCAAATGATGAGCTGGTGAAGGTGTGCAGCCCCGTTAGTGATAGTCAGGGTAAGGAACAGGAAATCTTTGTGCGGGTACGGATCAGTGACAAGCAGCAATTGGGCAGTCTTTTTGTGCCTATGCACTGGAATGAACAGTTTTCAGGCCGTTCCAGAGTTGGGACCTTAATTGCTTCTGTGGTTGATCCGGTTTCTGGTCAGCCGGAATCCAAACATGGTATAGCTAATATTAAACCCTGCCAGGCTAACTGGTATGGCTTTATGATCACTCGCGGTAAACCCCATCTGGAATATTCCAGCTACTGGTCCCGTTCACGGGGCAAGGGGTTCTGGCGTTATGAGCTGGCGGGTATGGAAAATCCCCGAAACTGGTCAGACCATGCGCATAAAATTTTAGCGCATGGTGTCGCTAATGAAAACTGGCTGGAACTCTATGATAAAAGCCGCAATTATTACCGTGCGGTTCGTCTCTCAGGCCAGCGTCTGGACTCCTGCCTGTTTATTACCCCGAATATTAATCTGCCGCCCAGAGACTGGTTAATCAGTTTATTCCATAAAGAGCTGATCTCTCAGGAGGAACGTCAGAATTTATTGCAGGGTGAAGCACCCAGGGATCAGAAAGATACCGGAAAAGTCATCTGTGCCTGTTTTAATGTCGGTGAAAAAACCATTAAAGAGGCTATTCAAGCTAAGGGTCTTAAAACTGTAGAGGCTATTGGTGAATATTTAAAAGCAGGCACTAATTGCGGCTCCTGTAAACCGGAATTAGAGGAATTATTAAATGCTAACCACTCAGCCTGATTTAAAACCCGAAAATTGAAATCTCTCAGTCTTAAAGATAAAGCGCTATTGTTTGTAAAACTTTCTCGTCTTGAGCAATCGGGCATGGCCAGACTAAAGAGTTTATCACTTTTAGAGGATGGTTCGACTGAAATATCAAAACGGGCAGCAGCCACACTTCGATTATGTCGTCTGAATGTATCTTTTCCTGTAGCGGCCTTTAAATCCGGACTTATTGATCAGCGTGAACAGGCTTTATTTGTGCTGGCAGAAGAAAGCGCTCAATATGAGCGAATATTTAATAATCTGGCCGGCTTTTATCAGCAACGTTATTTACAGCAAAAAAAAATGCTCTCCCAATTGTTGCTGCCGGCGTTTGTTTTTATGCTGGCACTGTTTATAATGCCACTTCCAGCACTGATTAATAATGATATAAGCTTTGCAGAATATCTTTATGGTATTGTCGGGATGGTATTAAAATTTTTGTTTATTATCTTTTTATTTTTAAAACTGCCTCAATGGACGCAGCAGGGGAAACTGGGAGAGGCTATAAAAACTCAATATGATCGGATATTACTTAAAATACCTTTTTTCTCAAGCTTATATATTCAACACACGCTATTAAATTATTTCAGATTACTGGCATTATGCCTTGAATCCGGTTTGCCTGTTATAAAAGCCTTAAAACTAACAGAAAAAAATATTCTTAATACTGCTATTCGAAAAAAACTGGCTGTTTTACCCATGCTTATTGAACAGGGAATGACTTTTTCTGGTGCTTTAAGAGAGTCACTGGAATCTTTTAGCCGGTTTGAATTTTCAGATATTCAGCAAACCATTTATGCAGGGGAGTTTTCCGGTAGTCTGGAAAAGAGTATTGAAAACATGGTGCTATTTATGGATGAGTTTCAGCAACAGAATATGAATCTGTTATTTGAATGGGTACCCAGGATTATCTATCTTCTAGTGCTGCTTATGCTCTCTTATAGTTTTATATAATAAGAACTCTTGCTGGGAAGGCTATGTAAGTGGAGTGTCAATGTCCTGTCTCAGTCGCTCTATTTCATCGGTAGTGCCAATAACAACCAGTAAATCATTAGAATCCAGTTTATGGTCAATACCACTGAGTTTAAATATAAATTCATTACCCAGTTCCTTATCAACGACGCCCAGCAGAATAAGATTATAGTTCTGGGATAAGTGGGATTCTTCCAGACGCTTACCATCCAGAAAGCAGTTCTTCCTGATTTTTACATCCGCCAGATTGATAAGATTCTGGCCAAAAATAGCCTGCTCTATGGTTTCAGAAACCAGGGGCCGGCGGATCATATTATAAATTTTCCGACCACTGATTTCATATGGGTCAATAACCTTATCTGCACCGGCCGCCCTAAGTTTGTCTGAAGAGTCCAGGGACTGGCTCAGGGTAATAATTAAAACGTCAGGGTCAATATTTTTAGCTGAGATGGTTAAATAGACATTTTTAGAATCTTTCTTAAAAAAGCTGAAAATCACACTGACATCTTTACCGATACCCAGGGTTTTGAGTGCTTCATCGTCAGTATAATCCAGCTGTTTAAACTGAATGTTTTTGTGGTCAATCCGTTTTACACAGCCTTCATCCTGAGAGATAATGGTAATATTCTGATCCTTATTAGCAAGCTGACCGGCCACTTCAATAACCATTGAATTACAACCAAATAGCAGTACTTTGTCTCGCACTATATCCTTTTTCATAATTTTCCAATGGCCAGTTGATCTTTTAAATGCAGGATGCTGTATTGATGGCCGATGACCAGGATAATATCACCGGCCTGCAGTATAAATTTATCATTAGGGTTAAAATAGAAATGATTAAATTTGAAAATAAACGGCTCATTGACACAATTCTGATTGCGTTTGGTGGTGGTAATAACGCCAAACAATTGCACTTTATTGGCCAGAAAATCAAGTTTTCCTATATTCACTCCATCAATAATACTGTTTTTCTTGACCGTAATGGTTTCCAGGCTGATGTCATTTTTTCCTGACAGGATGTCATGAATAGCTTCAAAAGCAACGGGTTGTCCGATAAATTCAGCCGCAATAAGTCCGACTATTTTAAAAGGCGCTACGGTATGGTTGGCACCTGCCTGCTGTAATTTTTTTACGCTGTCTTTTTGATTGGCTCGGGATATTATCTCTATATCAGGGTTCAGGTAACGGGCTGTCAGGGTAATATAAACATTAACCACATCATCACCGGTCAGACATAAAATCATTTCCGCCTGGTTGGTTATCCCCGCACTTTTTAACAGCTCACTATTTTCAGCACTGCCTTCAATGACCAGATAGCCTGCTCTTTTTGCCCTGGAAATATTTATCGGGTTAGTTTCTAAAATAACAAAATGTTTTTTTTCCTCGGCCAGATAATCAGCCACCACTGAGCCCATTCGTCCGAAACCGCATAAAATAGTATGTTTGGTTTTCTTTTTTTCCAGTTCAGCAAACACACTGTTTTCACGTAATTCTTCCATTTTCTCATTAAATGATGCAACTATAATGGAAGTAATAAAAGCCATAACAGCGATACCACTGATAACAAGAATCATGGTAATAACCCGGCCTTCAGTGGTTTGAGGTGTTATATCACCATAACCTACGGTGGTCAGAGTGATTAAAGACCAGTACAAAGCATCAAAGAACGTGACTATTTCACCACCATCTTCTTTGGCTTCAAAAAAGAATATGGCTGTTGAAGAGGTGAATAAGATGAAAAATATGAAAATTGAAATGGTGTAAAATTCAAATCGTTTTTCAGATAAAACCTGGATAAATTTATTATAGCTATGAACATAACGAAACAGTTTAAACAGGCGAAACAGAAGAAATATTCTTAAAAATCTGAGTGGCCGGTAACTGGGGATAATGGCTAACAGGTCAATGATGGCCAGAGGTC
>JALSUJ010000198.1 GCA_027071355.1 Gammaproteobacteria bacterium
TTATATATCTATCTGATTTAATGACTATTTTTCAAAATTTTCCGAATAATAATATTTAAAAAGAAGATCTATGCAGGATTGGTACGGTCTTTGCTGTTCTTTAATGGTTAAATTATCTGTATTTATTCAGTAAATTTAAAATTCGTAAAAGTATCTGGCTACAGCTACGAAAATTTACACTGAATACGTTACATTTAACGAAACTTTCAGAAAGAATAGATATCTATCAGATTATCAGGAGTAATGAGTGCAAACAATCAGCCATAAAGTAGTCAACCACCTGCTCAGCTATCTTAATGATGGTGATGAAGTGGATCGATGCTATGCAGCCAAAACTCTGGGCAACCTTAAAAGTAAAAATGCCACGAGTGCGTTACTCAAACATATTCGTGACGACGATATTGATGTCTGTATTGATGCCATCACTGCTCTTGGAAAAATAAAAGAACCCTCTGCAATCCCGGTCTTACTGGAGTCACTGGAAAAAGATCCCGACGGTGATGTAAAACTGGCTGTAACAGAATCTCTGGCCAATTATCAGAGTAATGAAGCCATTGATCTGCTCCTTAAAATTGCTCAGGATCGTCCTGAAAATATGATCTTTGATCAAAACGCTGACTGGGATAGCTGGTGGGATTTACAGGAAAAAGCCATTACCATTCTGGGTGAAATGAAAGTTACAAAAGCTTTTCCGCTGCTTAAAGAGATTCTGGAAGATGATTTTAGTCAGGAAATTGAGGCGGTTATTCTCAAAGCCATGGCCAGAATTTCAGGTCCGGCTGATGACTATCTCATCGAACAGCTTACAGTTACAGCTACCTCTATGGCTCAGAAAAAACGCCAGCGACGAGCAGCTACTGCTCTGGGTTTTTCCACCAGTAAAACAAGCTTACAGGCACTGGGCAGAGCCTTATTGAGCAAATCATCCGACACTCGTGAAAATGTAATATATGCTCTGGGACAACGCCAGGCCAGTCAGTATATGAAAGCCATTGTGCTTAGTCTGAAAGACCCTGAGAACAATGTCAAACGAGCCGCACTGGACGTCATGCAGCAACTGGCTGTCAGTCATAACATCCGTCAGGAAGTTGATTTTAATCAGATTGCCCAGTTACTGACTGAATCCGATGCAGACTTACAGAGTGCCATTTTAAGTTTCTTTTATAATCAGGAACAGTTAGAAACACTCTTCTCCCAACTGGACAATACAGAGCAACAATTATTAAGAGACTGTCTTCATTCTGCTAGTGATAAAGTACTGACACAGGCCTGCCAGTTGCTCGGATACAGCCAGGATATAGAAAGCATTGACCGGCTGCTTGAACTGGCACTGTCTGAAAATCATTCTGAATGGGTTCGAAAAGAAGCCATACTGGCATTGGGCCTTATTGGTCATCTCAGTATAGAGAAAAATTTAGACAATAGTGCAAACAACAGTGCAGACAACAGTATAGACAAGAACCCGCAGCAGTCAGTTCAGGCTTTATTAAGTGATCTTATTTACCATTCAAATCAGACCATTCGATTTGCAGTTATCCAGGCACTATTGAATATATCCAATAACCTGGACTCTGAAGCAGCTGATAATGAATTACCGCCGGTAGCCATTATTCTGGCCACACTCAAAGGTGAGCAATTCAAGCTGGGTGAAGAAGACGCTGAAAATAAAGCAGATAATTGTATTCAATGCCTAAAGAGTAATGATTGCAGTGATGTTCAAAAACAGCAGGATATCAGTCAGGAAAATATTATTCATGCATTCAATGAAAAAAATATTCAAGATTCAACCACACTGATCCCGGAGCAGGATCAAACATCGCCAGCCAGCGCCATGTCGACTCTGGATGCTATTGCCATGGATAACGTTGAAATGGCCAGAGCAGTCACTCCTGAAACGCCTGAACAACGTTCTCATGATCCTGAAACCGGACCCTTTATCACTGAAGATTTACCCGAAGAAATGGATGAATTTGTTAATTTAATGCGTCAGAGTTTTGCTACGGGAAAACGTCTTGTACGTCGAAAAATTGATACCTATAGTGATGCCCGTCATATCAGTGCCCGTTTATTATCCCAAAACAGCAACCGTGCTTATGATGAAATAATTGTCAATGCTCTGGCTGAATGTCTTAATAATGAGGACGAAATATTACGTCTTGAAGCAGCCGAATCACTGGCACAGATTGCTCAGCACAATCCTCTTATACCAGGACTGAACAATACCTTTGGCAAACTGGTTACTCTGCTGGACAGTAAAGACCGAGATATGCGTCTGGCCTGTATTCATGCTCTGTCATGGACGGGTAATCCTGCTGCACTTATTCACCTGCTGAATCGACTTCTGGATGAGGATTACCTGGTCAGACTGCATGCCATTCAGGGACTGGTTTATATTGTTAAGAATAAAGCGGCTCTTACTCAGGAGCAACTGGACAATTTTATGAACCTGGAAGAAGTCAGTTATGATCAGGTCATTATTGCTCTGTTTGAAGCCCTAAAAGACAGTAATTTCAGTGTTTCCATGACAGCAATAGAAGCACTGGTTGAACTGCAGCACAAAGAAGCCATTGAACAGTTTATTGATGTCGCACTTACTGATGAGGGCCAGCTGGCTCGACGTATATCCATATTGTTAAAAAAACTGGATTCCAGAAAAAGTGCTGAATTATTATTAACTCGCCTTGATACGGTATCTGATAGTTCCTATCGACGCTATGTCATGGAAATGCTGGAAGTCATAATAACTCAGGATGAGAAACAGGCTGCCTAAAAAACCAGACATTTGAGCATCAGGAACCTATAAAATTAACGTTAAATGATAAAGGTAATACAAATGAAAAAACTCATCGCAACCGTTGTTTTAGCTACTGCCACAGCGTTTACACTGCCAGCTTTTGCCGGTTATAAAGTCATTGATGTCAATAATGGCGGCACCATTACCGGTAAGGTTAAATTTACCGGCAAGGATCCTGAACCCGTTGTTTATAAAGTAACCAAAGACACCGGTACCTGTGGTACCGATAATCGTGTTATTGATTATGTTGATGTTAAAGACGGTGCGTTAAGAAATGTCGTAGTATTTCTGGTAAAAGTTAAGCAGGGTAAAAAGTTTGATAAAATTGAAGCTAAAATTGATCAAAAAGGCTGTGCTTTTTTACCTTACATGAGTGTTATGACTAATAATACTTTGTTTGAAGCGACTAACTCTGATCCGGTCCTGCATAACATCCATACTTATGAAAAAATGGGCCGTGCTAAAAAAACCGTTATGAATGTCAGCCAGCCTAAACAGGGAGCAACGACCAGGAAAAAAATCAAGTTAAAGCGTGGTGATGGTTTAATCCTTGAATGTGATGCCCATGACTTTATGCACGGTTTTGTATTCGTTGCCAAAAACCCCTACTATGCCGTAGTAGCAGAAGATGGTAGCTACACGATTAAAGATGTCCCACCTGGAAAATATAAAATCAAATCCTGGCACGGAACTTTAGGTGAAAAGAAAGGCAAAGTCGATGTTAAGTCCGGCGCAACCAGCAAAGTAGACTTTACCTATAAAGGTAAATAAATAAACAAAGCCATTAGTCGTTAGTCATAGATTATACAAATTTAGACTAACGACTAACAACTAACAGCTCTCTTTTTAATTATGAAAAATAAATTTAATTTAAGCATACCCGATTATGTTATTTTGGCCGGTGGTGTAATTAACCTGCTGGTTATCACGACTCTGTTTATATTCTGGCTGATTTACAGCTAATTCTTTTATTGAGCAAATTATATGCCTTCAGTTATGTCACAACCCAGTACAGTCAGTCATTCAGATATTGAAACTAATAGCGAGTCTGCCCTGCAGTTTAATACTCAGTATCGCGCTATCTTACTGGCAGTAGATTCCTCTGATCATTCCAACCGGGCTACTGAAGATGGCATTAAACTGGGCAAACTGTATCAGGCTGGTATGACAGCCTCTCATGTTTATGCAGCACAGATGCATGATATGCGTTTTAAACAGATGGAAGGCGGTTTACCCGAACAATTTAAAGAAGAAAATGAGCTGGAACGCCAGCGAGACATTCACGACTCACTTATTACTCGTGGTCTGTCCATCATAACTGACTCCTATCTTATCCAGGCTCAGACAGCCTGTGAACAATATCAACTAAAATTTTCCGGACGTTCTCTGGAAGGAAAAAATTACCGAGTACTGGTTAATGAAGCCAATAACGGACAATATGATTTGCTGGTAATGGGAGCACTGGGCCTGGGCGCTATTCCCGGTAGTACTATTGGTACGGTTTGCGAACGAGCTACCCGCCGATGTGCTATTGATAGTCTGATCATTAAACAGCCTCAGCACAGTATCAGTGACGGCCCTCTGGTAGCGGCTATTGACGGCTCAAAACAATCCTATGCAGCGTTACTGACTGCTTTTAATCTGGCACGTGCATGGCAAACCCCTTTACACGTAGTTTCAGCCTTTGATCCGGATTACCACTATGTAGCATTTAATCGTATTGCCAATGTACTAAGTGATGAAGCAGGTCAGGTTTTTCGTTTTAAAGAACAGGAACAATTACACGAAGAAATTATTGATGATGGTCTGGCTAAAATCTATCAGGGTCATCTGGATGTCGCCCAGCAGTTAGCTGAAGATTTTGCAATTAATATTGAAACCCATCTGCTGACAGGCAAACCGCATCATGCTATTGAGCAATACCTGAGAAAAATCAGCGCCAGTCTACTGCTGATGGGCAAAACGGGTATTCATTGTGATGACGAACTGGATATTGGCGGTAATACCGAAAACCTGCTGCGTAATTCACCCTGTGCCTTATTATTAACACAAAGACAATATACCCCTGAGATCGAATTACTGGCTGAAACGACCACCTCCTGGACGACTCAGGCAGAACAGGCCATGCAGCATATCCCTCCTTTCGTACAGAATATGGCTCGGGCTGCCATTTTACGTTATGCACAAACTGAAGGTCATACCGTTATCACTGCTGATATAGTCCAGGAAGCTACCAGAAATATGTGTCCAGCCGGTATGAAAAATCTGGACAATCTGGTCGATGCCGCAAGTCAGGCAAAAAAAGCCCGTCAGGTAACAGCCGGTGCTTTTGATATGGACTGGTCTGAAGCAGCAGAGCAATTATTGCAGCAAGTCAATGATCCGACACTCAGACATAATACTAAAATGCGTGCTGAAAAACGGGCTCTGACAGAAAAATCTACTCTAGTTAGCAATGAGCATATACTGCCCTTTATTGTTAACCCTCAACTTAAACAGCAAACTAATAATATTAATAAGAATAACAAAAAAAATGACAACGAAAACTCAGATCAGCCAGTATCCCGCTGTCCTTTTTCCTCTATGGATAGCTTATCAACACAGATAACTTTACCCTGGGATGAGGATGCACTGCAAAAATTACACGGCATTAATGATGAATTACGTCGTGAAATGCTGCGTAAAGCCAGTAATGTTACTGCCCACAAACAAAACCTGACACATATTACAGTAGAATTTTTAGAACAGTTTCTGGAAATTTTTGACAATATTTCCCAGCAGATGAAACATTAGGTTAAGCAGATGTTTAATCTGACTTCAAAACATTTGCCTCCAGAACGACAGCACGATGAACTTTTTCTACTGGCCATCAATATTACCCGACGCTGTAATCTTGCCTGTGAACATTGTTATCTGGATGCAGACACGTTAAAAAATGGCTCTGCCAATGAGTTAAGTGTTGCTGAAGTCAATCAGATACTGGATCAGCTTGCCTCACGCAGCACTCAGACTATGGTAGTGCTCACCGGGGGTGAACCTCTGGCACGAACTGATCTGGAAGAAATGCTGGCACATGGTTCAGCACTGGGTCTGGCAATGGTGGTAGGTACTAATGGCACCTTACTGACGGCCCGGCGTGTGAGCCGCTTAAAAGAAGCCGGAGTCCTGGGCGTGGGGATCAGTGTGGATTCCCTGCTGAATACTTATCATGATCATTTTCGCGGTTTACCGGGCAGTCTGTCAAAAACCCTCGCTGGTATTGAGCATTGCCGTACCCAAAATCTGTCTTTTCAAATCCATTTTACAGTCACCCGGAATAATTACCATGAACTGGATCAAATCATTGAATTTGCCCATACCAAAGGTGCTCGGGTGATCAATTTCTTTTTTCTGATCTGCACCGGCCGGGCAGAATCAGCATCTGATCTCAGTCCTGAACAATATGAGCAGGTGTTAAAACAAATCATTAATGCTCAGGCTCAATACCCTGAGCTGATCGTACGTCCCCGTTGCGCACCGCATTATAAACGCATTGCTCACCAGTTAAATCCCCGCTCAGCAATTAATCGTGTCAGTGGTTCTGAGGGTGACGGCTGTATTGCCGGCAGCCATTACTGTCGTATCACACCTGAAGGTGATGTGACTGCCTGCCCCTATATTGAACAGGCAGCCGGCAATATACATAAGCAAAGTTTTTTATCTATCTGGGATGACGCACCTGATTTTAAGCAGCTGAGAAATCCACAGCTTAAGGGTGCCTGCGGGAAATGTGAATATCAGAAACTCTGCGGCGGCTGTCGGGCACGTCCTGTTGCTCTGGGCGGCGATCTAATGGCTGCCGATCCTTTTTGTGCCTATGTCCCACAAGGTCAGGCGATCATTGAACCTTATGCCAGTGAACAACTTATTCAATGGCAGACTCAGGCCAGTGAACGGCTGTCTCATATTCCCGGTTTTCTACAGAAAATGATCAAAAAAAGGGCTGAAGCCTATGTTCAGGAGTTAGGGGAAAGCACCGTTAAGGCCGAGCATTTATCAGCCATGATCAGTAACCGCTTTGGCCAGAATCTTCCGTTTAGCAAACCTGATATGGATAATAAACCATGAACAAAGCAACCGATCTGGATGTGCTGATTATCGGCGGTGGTATTTCCGGCCTGGCTACCGGCTGGTATCTGGCTCAAAACGGCCTGAAAATACAGCTCTGGGAACAATCTGAGCGTCCCGGTGGAAAAATTCAGACGGATCGCTATCAGGGTTTTCAGACTGAGCGTGCCGCCTCCATGATTATGAATTTTAAACCTGAGGTGGATCAGTTTCTTCATCAGACCGGTATGGAACAATATCGTGCGGATCGGCTATTGCCATCACAAAGTAAACGTTACCTTATCCATCAGGGTAAATTAAAATCCCTGCCCATGACTATTGGCGGCCTGTTTTTTTCTTCTCTGTGGTCTACCTCCGGCAAATTTCGCCTGCTGGCAGAACCCTTTATAGGACGCACTAATAAAACAGATGAAACTGTCAGTGAGTTTATTAGCCGTCGGCTGGGCCGGGAATTTCTGGAAAAAGCCATGGAACCTTTTATTTCCGGAACCCTGGCATCGGATCCTGATAATGCCTGCGCCCGTTATGTGATCCCTAGACTGACTGCTCTTGAACAGCGTTTCGGCAGTATTAGTGCAGGTATTGCAGTGCATAAAATAACCGGTACCCGTACTGCTCGTAATCCAGAAAGTTTCTCCTTTAACGAGGGCATGGAAAGCCTGCCCAGGCGACTGGCCCGTCTGCCTGCCATGGGGTTTAAAGCGGCTCACCGGGTGACCCAGTTGATCCGACACTCGGAAGAACATTGGGAAGTGTCCGCAAAATGCCCTGATGGTGAGCACTCACTTACTGCAAAACATGTTATAATAAGCACTCCATCCTTTAGTGCTGCAGAAATATTAAAACCTGTTCATGCCCAGTTAAGCTCTGTGTTACAGGCTATAGACTATGCTCCTCTGTCAGTTGTTCATCTGGGTTTTGAACGCGCCGGGGTACATCACCCGCTGGACAGCAGTGGCTTTCTGGTTCCCCGCCAGGAAAAAATGGCTATTAACGGCAATCTCTGGATGAGCTCTATATTTGCCCGTCGAGCTCCGGAGAACCAGTTGCTGCTGTCCAGCTATCTGGGCGGTTCCAGACATCCTGAGGATATCCAGTTATCTGCACAGACCAGTATAGAACGGGTACTCGCTGATATTAAGCCTTTACTGGGGATTAATCAGGCACCTATAATGACCCGAGTTGATAAACATCAACAGGCTCTGCCTCTTTACAGTCGAGACTATCCCCAAAAATTAACAGCAATTGAGCAATATCTACACACCCTGCCCGGCCTGCATCTGGAAGCCAACTACATTGGCGGTGTATCCATCAGAGATCGTATTGTATCTGCCCACCAGAAAGCTCATACTATTATCGCTCAGCTTAATCCGAAAAGCAGTGTAATACCCAATACCCTGACAGCAGATAAACCACTTATAGAAACCATTGCCTGATGAATCAGCATAATTCACATAATTTGCAGCATGAAAAAGAAACCTGTGAGTTTCAGCCAACCTCGTTTAAAACCATGCCATTTATAGCTGTTATTGTGCTTATTATTTTATTTATTTCACAGGCCATCCAGTGGTACAGCCAGTCTGTGACCTTACCACGCTTCTGTGACGATCCGGAACTGGCCATTCATCATCTGCAGGAAATTGTGACTCAGCGTTCACCGGCGGGGAACCGCTCTCGTAGACCCTATATTATTGCTGCCAAACTGGTTTATCTACTGCCACAGCACTCCAACGAGCCGGTTGATGACTATATACACCGGGTGCGCCATGAGATCAGTCTGCGGTGCCTGCGATGATAAAACGCTCAGAGCCCGGTGGTTTCTTTTTCCCCGGAAAATCACAGTCCTTTATCTGGCACTTTCTGTTTTTTCTGATCCCGGCATCCATTGCACTCATTATTGGCATTGCACTGCATTACACCCTGCACATTAAAGCCAATTTAAAAAACCTGGAAACTACCGATTTACTCAATGTACGACTGGCTCAAATTACCGTCAACAATGTCCTCAGGGATATTGTCTCAGATATAAAATACCTGCAGGAACATAACGAGGCAAGTAACGGTTTTATCAATACTCCCCGAGCCCGAAAAATACTTGAGGAGGATTTTTTAAGTTTCAGCAAAAATCGCAAAATTTATGATCAAATCCGCTATCTTAATCTTAACGGCAAGGAAATTGTCAGAGTAAACTATAATAATGGCCACCCTGTTGTGGTTAATAAAGAGCAATTACAAACCAAAGACAACCGCTACTATGTCGCCAATACTATTGATCTCAAACGCAATGAAATTTACTGGTCACCCTTTGATCTGAATGTTGAAAACAACCAGATTGAATCCCCATACAAACCCACCATTCGTGTCGGCATACCAGTGTACAGCAGTTCTAAGCAGCGTACCGGAGTACTCATCCTTAACTTTGATGGTAAAAAACTGCTTACTGAATTTAAACGGGCTACTGCAAATATTGCCAATCATATTATGCTGGTCAATGCTCAGGGATACTGGCTGATGCACCCGCAGGGAAAAAATGAATGGGCATTTATGTTTTCCAGAAATAACACCTTTGCCATTGAATACCCTGAGCTCTGGCAGGAAATTAAGAATAATAACCATCTGACTCAAAAGCACCTGGATGACAGTCTGCTCACTTATGCCACCATCCATGTTAATAACACCAAAAACCCCGGTACCCAGCAGCAACAGATTATCTGGAAAATTATTGCTTATGCTCCCGCTACTTTACTGCACCAGTCACATGTAGAATTTATTAGCAGAAATGCCCTTTTTTATGAACTTATATTTCTGGTTATTGTGGTTGGTTCCTTTCTTCTGGCCCGGGTTCATGTCGCCAATTTAAAAGCCGAAGCGCAAAGTGAATATGATCGCAGTTTCAGAAATATTCTTGAGTCCATGGATTTTATTGCCCTGACACTGGATCAATCCGGCAGAATTATTTTCTGTAATCAGTCCTTTATCAAGCTGTCCGGCTACCTCAAGGAAGATATACTGAATACTAAATGGTTTGATCACTTTGTAGATAAAGCAGAACGAGACAGTAGAGAAAAACAGTTTAAAAACAGTTTTAACTCTCCTTCCGGTAGTGGCGAAGGTAAAGGTGAAATTATTATTAAAAACGGCCAGAAGCGTTTAATTGGCTGGCGCAGTACCCTTTCTTATGATAGTGAAAACAATCCCGTTAGCATTACCTTTATTGGTACCGATATTACGGAACAGCAATATATTGAAAATGAATTACGCAAAGCCAGTCAGGCCGTGGAACAAAGCCCAAACACTGTTATGATCACCGATATTTCCGGGCATATTGTATATACCAATCCAAAATTTACTGAACTGACCGGTTATTCCAAAGAAGAAGTATTAGGAAAAAATCCCAAGATCCTGCAATCTGGGGAAACCAGCAAAGATGAGTATAAAGATTTATGGGAAGCCCTGAAAGCAGGCCGGGAATGGGTCGGTGAATTTCATAATAAAAAGAAAAACGGTGAATTTTACTGGGAATCAGCCCGGATTTCAGCTATTAAGGATAAAGAGGGCAAAATCACCCACTTTCTGGCAGTAAAAGAAGATGTTACGGAAAAGAAACAACTGGCAGAAGAGGTCGAATTACGCAATATGGAAATTGCAAAAAATCAGTTACTGGCTGGCATTGGAAAAATGGCAACCATGATCGCTCATGATCTGAGAAACCCCCTGTCATCTATTAAAATGGGCATGCAGATCCTGCAGCATCAAACCGATAAACCCGTTGGCAAAGAAGGTAAGGAACTGATCCACATTAGTCTTGAGCAGGTACAGTATATGGAAGCTATCCTGAGTGATTTATTAAGTTTTTCCAGACCCGATCAGCTAACCCTTGAATGGCTTTCCATTGAAAAACTTCTGGATACCGCCTTGCTCAGCCTCCAGAAACAAATAGAAGATTATAAGGTCAGAATTAATACCGATTATCAAACCGGATTGCCGACTATTTACGGCGATAAAACCAAACTGAGACAGGTATTTTCAAATTTACTAACCAATGCACTGCAGGCACTGGAACAGCAGCATCAGGATGATGCCGTTATTTCCATTAGCGCTTTTGTTACTATAACGGAAATGGGCCCCATGCTGGAGATTCAGATCAAGGATAACGGCAGTGGCATTAATGATGAAACCAGGGAAAAGCTATTTGAACCTTTTTTTACTACCCGTGCCAGAGGTACTGGTCTGGGTCTGGCTATTGTTAAACGCATTATTGAACAGCACAAGGGCCGGATTATTATTAACTCAGAATTTCAGGAAGGTACCAATGTGATTATTATATTACCCACATCCCCCATAGAAATTCAGACTGCAGTCTAGGGACTTAAATTTAAAAAAGGCAGGATCATGAGTACCATTTTAATTATTGATGATGATATAGCAAGCTGCCGGATGCTGCAGATGCACTTTCAGGGGCAGGGACATAGTGTTGACCTTGCCCATTCTGTAGATGAAGGCCTGGCACAGGCCGACCGGGTACAGCCGGATATAAT
>JALSUJ010000199.1:0-2525 GCA_027071355.1 Gammaproteobacteria bacterium
GTTTTTTGATGTCGTGCATATTATGTTGGGGTTCGTACCTCACCCCAACCTACGGGCTGAAAATATCCTATACCAGTCAGCCATGTAGGTTGGGGTAAATGTTTTTTTATGAACCCCAACGATTTACGCGCCATTCGTTTATTCACCAAAACAAGTTGCGGTTCACATTGTGAAAAATATCAATGTTTTTTGATGTCGTGAATATTATGTTGGGGTTCGTACCTCACCCCAACCTATGGGCTTTATTTTATACGTAGGTTGGGGTGAATACTTTTTTATGAACCCCAACGATTTATAATTTTATTTCACCAAATCTACAATCAAAATCATTCTCTTCATACGACCAATTTTCATCTAATATACCTTTTCGTATATATTCGTGAATCGTTGAAAATGGCCAATCTATTGCTCGAAGAACGTAACCATGTTTAACCGGGTTGTAATGAATGTAGTTGATATGCTTTTCAAAATCCATATCATTACGAATAACATGTTCCCAATATCGCCTTTGCCAAATACCACGTTCACCTTTACTTTTACGACTAACATTAATTTTTTCCAGTTTTGGTAATTGACGAGAAAACCCGGTTTTAATCAACATCCAACGTGTCGAAAAATCATTATCATTAATAGGTAAAGTAAAAAGTGCATGCAAATGTTCAGGCAAAACAACCATAGCATCGAGTTTAAACGGATGTTGTTTTTTTACCTTATTAATAACATTACGTAAAATTACAAACTCATCAACCAATAAAGTTTTTTTTCGATCAGCCAGGTTTAGCGTAAAAAAATAAGTACCACCCATTACATCAGACCGTCGATAATTCATTTTTCACCTCCTTGTTAAATTTTATTTTATACGTAGGTTGGGATGAATGTTTTTTATGAACCCCAACGTTTTACGCGCCATTCGTTTATTCACCAAAACAAGTTGCAGTTCGCATTGTGAAAAATATCAACGTTTTTTGGTGTCGTGAATATTATGTTGGGGTTCGTACCTCACCCCAACCTACGGGCTATCATAGATTTTAGGGTTATGTTATTTGACTGATTTTGTATTTTCTGAAGCAGTTCGTCTGTACATTGTTCGTTAACTACCAGGATTAAAATGGACAGATTTAAACCCGTCCAGGCAGAGTTGTTCCAGTTGGTCTTCGTGCCTCACCCCAACCTACCGTGATGCTGATATAAATCATCCAGCATAAACGGATATTTGCAGGCCATACGCAATAACTTGTCCATCGGTTTACTCTGTAACACATCACCACGCTCATATTTGGAAAAGGCATTACCACCACCACCAAAAAGCTGCGCTGCTTCACTCTGTGACAGGCCAAGTTTTGCACGAATGGTTTTAATTTCCCCGCCGGTAAGTAAACCGTCCGCCCTGCGTTTGGCATCAGCTATATACAGATGATTGCGCCTTATCTGGCCGGGGAAAACCGGATTAGCGCCACAGTTTTCACAGATATAACATTCCAGCCCTTCAACCCGCACTGTTTTATCGCCGTGTTTAAAATCATCAGCAAACACACTTTCACAAAGTTTAGCCTGCTCACAGACAGGACAGATTATGTCTTTATTATTCATATTGCACCTTCACGGTGAAACGATGCCAGTTGTATCACAATACAATCACGGTCAAGTTTCAGTTTGATATAAAGATCATCAGTAAAACCGGTTGGCCCATTCCAGGAGATAAGATATTCATCCAGCCAGATACGCCCCTGATAGCGGATAGTCCCTCTGTAGTTATCGTCTTGCAGTGCCATCAGGCATTCATTGACATCATCCGGTGAATACCCCAGATTTTCGATATGTTTTGTAACTCGAGTCGACAAATGCATAACACTACCACGCGCAGCCAGTTCCTTTATCCGGTTAAGTGAATATTCCCTTTTGTCCTTTCTCTCTTCCTTGTTACTAACCATTATGGTTACCTTTATTCAAAAAATCAAGTTACTTGTATATTTTCAGGGATTCTACATACAGCACTCAGAAGAGCCACTTCCACTTCTTTGGTATTTTTTCGTCTACTAATCTAACCCCAATACAATTTGCCATAACATATCTACTTCAAGCAACTCATTGGTATTCAATTGAGTAAGCATACTTCCGCTTATTCGCCGGTTATCAATTGTCCTCACCTGATCTAACATTATGTCTGAATCGGCCTGTAACTTATCCCGCGAATGTATTCTGAAACGTAATGGCACCGCATTTTCAATGAGTTGGGTGGTTAATGGCAATACGGTTGTACTCGGGTGCCCAACATCGTTGAGTAAATTGCTCTGCATCACCACACAGGGGCGTATTTTGCCAGCTTCAGTGCCTTTTGAAGGATTAAAATTGGCCAGGTATATCTCACCTCGCCTAAAGGCCATCGCCGCTCGCCGCCTCTAAATTATCTATTGCATCACAAGCCTGCGCCCGTGTTTTTAAGGAAGCCGCTTTAACCTGTTGCCTTAATAACTCATTATCTATATGTTGTGCGTAACTTTTCACCGCATCACGAATAATGCGAC
>JALSUJ010000199.1:2535-3311 GCA_027071355.1 Gammaproteobacteria bacterium
ATTATCAGCCTTTACCGTGATCGTTTTCATAGGTAATACCTCTGTAATACATAAACAAGTATATTCCCATAAAAATAAAACTCAAGGCTATTTTTGGATGGGCTGTGATTTTGGGGTCGCATCAAGGTCAGATCACAATTTTTTCTAATATTAACGAATACTGTGATTTGACCCCGGTTACTCCGTGATTTGACCCCGGTTACTCCTATCCCACGCCATCATCACCTAAAAGGTGGGCATCGTTCCAGACTTTGTTTGCTATTTCTGATGCTGACATAATTATTTATCTGAAACAGCTCCAGGTGATTCAACTAATATCAGAATTTCATTAGTGTAGAAACTCTTATCCGGCTTACCAAAAAGGAGCCCTAAAACCTTTTTTAGTGTTTTGGTGAATAAAGCATCACTTTCCTGGTATTCCTCTTAGCCCCAATCAAAAAGCTTATTTTTAAACCACGGAAAGACTTCATTTTTAAATTCTGTGTATTCAGTGTGTTCCGTGGTTCCATATCATTTCAGCGTGTTCCATAGCTTCATAAAATATGATGCTCTCATACTATAGATCCTCTGTCTTGAACTGGCTATAACCTTCATAGTAATAGCTAACATCAATGCCTTTCATAAACAAACTGCGGTCGTTGATTTGATCGGTCAGGGCAGCTTTTAGCAATACTTTTATTTCTACATCTTTAACAACACTGCGTTGCATGGCAGAGAGATAATCTTCTTTATCGACCTGATTCCAGTCAACCACCTGATTGATCTCTTTTTTAAAG
>JALSUJ010000200.1 GCA_027071355.1 Gammaproteobacteria bacterium
TAGTTATCCTACGGGTGAAGTCAAAATGTTCTGGAAAGTCTTGTAGATTCAGTGCTATGGACATTCGCAGTAGGTTCAACTGATTTATTTAGGTTAAAAGCCTGTACGCAGGTTGGCGTTTAATGAATGGCGGTGAGAATATGTTAAATACCTTAATAAAATTGACTGGAAATATGCAAACAGCGGCCATAAGTTTGCTGTGTTCATTTTTTATGGTGTTGCTGTTTGCAGACACCGCAGCAGCTTCTATTGCCAGGGTAAACGGCTTGCGTATGTGGGCTTCCCCTGATTCTACCCGCCTGGTTATTGATCTGAATAAGGGGGTAGAACACCGTCTGACAGCCCTGTCTAATCCTGAACGAGTAGTTATAGATATTAATCAGACTCGCTTAAACCATGCTTTGCCTGCCCTGAGTTATCGTCACGGGGCTATTAGTGATATCCGCAGTGCGCAGAAAAAAAATAATACCCTGCGACTGGTTCTAGATTTAAAACATAAGGTGCATCCCAGGAGTTTTCTGCTTAAACCGAATAAAAAATACGGTTATCGGCTGGTCATTGATCTGGCAAAAGAGTCCGCCACTAGAAAAAAGAATACCCCCAAAATTATAAAAAGTGTTAATTCCTCCAGGAAACGGGATTTAATCGTAGCCATTGATGCCGGACATGGAGGTGATGATCCTGGTGCGGCAGGTCCTCGAGGCACCAAGGAAAAACAGGTGGTGCTGCAGATTGCCCGTCGACTGCGGGATAAGATCAATCGTAAAGAGGGGATGAAAGCGGTGATGATCCGTGATGGTGATTATTATATCAGCCTGCGTGGACGTACCCGTAAGGCTCGCAAACTGAATGCGGATATTTTTATTTCCATTCATGCCGATGCATTTAGAAATCCCAAAGCCAGAGGGGCGTCGGTATTTATTCTGTCCTCTCGTGGTGCCACCAGTGAGGCGGCCAAGTGGCTGGCAAAAAAGGAAAATGAAGCGGATCTGGTCGGTGGTGTCAGTCTGGATGATAAAGATGATATGCTGGCAAAAATGTTACTGGATCTGTCACAGACAGCGACTATTGAAGCCAGCAGCAGTGTCGCCAGCCGGGTTTTATCTCGTTTGAAAACTGTGGGTAAAACTCATAAACCTAAAGTAGAAAGAGCCGGGTTTGTGGTCTTAAAATCTCCAGATATTCCCTCCTTGCTGGTTGAAACAGGTTTTATTTCCAACCCAGAAGAAGAACGTCTGCTACGTTCAACTTCCTATCAGAAAAAATTGGCCAGTGCTATTTTAATTGGGGTGGACAGCTATTTTAAGCAATATCCTGTGCCCGGGACGGTTTATGCCAAAGACACCCCAATCGCACCAAAGGAAATGATTCGTCTAACAACCAATGCACTGAAAAAAAATCGCACGCATAAAGTCAGACGCGGGGATACCCTGTCGGCAATTTCCAAACGCTATCAGGTCAGTGTTTCCTCAATTAAACGCGTTAATAAACTCAGAAACAATACTTTGTATGTCGGTAAAGTTTTGAGTATTCCCCGCTCCTAGGAGCTGTTTTAAATCCATACCAACGGATGTTTCCAGGTTGAAAAGTTATAAGTTTTTTCGTAGGATGCCGCTAAGAAAGTGAATATTACCTCTTAATTGCCTGGAGCCAAGCCGTTACTTCCCGTATAAAACCCCTGAGTCTGCAACTGGCCAATCAGATAGCCGCTGGAGAAGTGGTAGAGCGTCCGGCTTCTGTCGTTAAAGAATTACTGGAAAATGCTATTGATGCGGGCAGTCATCGTATTGAAATTGATATTGATCGGGGCGGTAGTGCCTTAATTCGTATTACGGATGATGGCGAAGGTATCAGTAAAACTGATCTGGTGCTGGCCGTATCCCGCCATGCTACCAGTAAACTGGCTACTCTGAACGAACTGGAACATATTTCCAGTCTGGGTTTTCGTGGTGAAGCCCTGGCCAGTATCAGTGCTGTATCCCGTTTATCTATTCAGAGTAAAACTGCAGAACAGCTCCGGGCATGGATGATCAATACTGGCACTGATACCGATTTTGCCAATTATCAGGCTGAGCCTGAGCCGGTTGCCCATGCCGAAGGTACCACGATTGAAGTCCGGGACCTGTTTTTTAATACCCCCGCCCGGCGCAAATTTATGCGTACGATAAAAACTGAATTTAAGCATATTGATGATGTTTTCAAACGCATTGCTCTGAGTCGTTTTGATATTGCCTTTAAACTATCACACAATAAAAAACTGATCCGCAATCTGCCGGTTTCTGAAACAGCAAAGACCATTGAACAACGCATTAGCAAAGTATTCAGCGCTGATTTTTTAACCAATAGTAAACATATTGATGTGAGTTCCAGCCATTTTAGTCAAATGGGTACAATCCGTTTATGGGGCTGGGTAAGTCAGCCCCACTGGCATCGTAGTCAGCCTGACTGGCAGTATTTTTATGTCAATGGCCGGTATATTCGGGACAGGCTGATCAACCATGCCTTACGTCAGGCCTGTCAGGAACTGCTGCCGCCGGATAGTTATTTATCTTATTTGCTGTATCTGGAAATTGATCCGGGACAGGTCGACGTTAATGTGCATCCGACCAAACATGAAGTGCGCTTTCGACAAACCCGTCTGGTACATGATTTTATTTATAGTTCCTTGAATAGCTCCTTGAATAGTGTCCTGAATCAGTCTCTGGAGACTTCACAGCCATCTTCTGTCGTTGATCCAGATAACTCTGTCTTTGCTACGAAGACCGTGCCTGAAAATCCTCAGGGCAGCAGGAGCAGGGACGCCGCTATTTACACGCATCCTTATGCGGCTTATCGTAAAGAGGCTTCGGTATTATCACGCAAAGATGTGGCTGATCAGCTTGAAGGTATGCAAAATCTCTATCAGGGCAGCCAGTCATTAGATGCTCAGGCTGACAGAAAACAGATTGAAGCGCAAAGAAACAGCTTTGGCAGTTCACTGGGACTCCTGGTTCCAGGATATATCCTGAGCCAGAAAGTGCAGAAAAATGGTCAGGCACAGCTTTTTATGTTTGCAACCTTGCTAATACAACAGTTTTTACTGGCTCAGCGTTTTCAATACGGTAAAAGTATGAATCTGTTGATTCCGGAAACATTGACCCTTACTCCGGAAAAAATTGAACATCTTATGAGTCTTCAGGGAACATTGAAAAACTGGGGGCTTGATATCAGCTCTCTGTCAGATGATATGCTGTTAATCAGAAGCCTGCCTGCTTTACAGGGTATTCCTGCAGTTAAGATTAATACTTATAATTTAATGTCTCAGATAGC
>JALSUJ010000201.1 GCA_027071355.1 Gammaproteobacteria bacterium
AATACCATTAGACTTACCATCAAGCTCATTACGGTCATATGTTATTTTTTTGTCAATATCTTCGACTTTATTGTTTATTTTTTCTATATTTGATTCTTTTTCTTCTACTAACTTCTTCTCTTCATCTAGAGTTTTATGCAATTCATCAAGAGTTCCATTTTTACTCATAGGATTATATTTATCGATAAAACTCAATTTTTCTTCTGACTTGTCAATTGAGACATTTATTTTATTAACCTTTTCTTTTAAAATCTTTAGCTCATTTTTTTTGATTTTAACATTCATGATTAAACTTTCTTTTTGCTTGGAATAGTCCTGAATACGTGATTTCAGAATCATATTATTTTTTTCAGTTTTTTTCTTTTTATTCTGCATACTCTCTAGTTCACCACTTAAAGTATGGATCTGATCTTGATTATGCTTAATTTGACTATCTAAAAAATATTTATCCACAGTAAAATTTAATACAACCATAAGGCTAAGTACAAACCTTATAAATACAAGGAAAATAAAGAGCTGCGTCAATGCCTTAATAAATGGAGTTTCTTTTATATAAATACTGACAATCAGGAATACCCCTGAGATAGTAAGTAATGCTTTAAAGAATATCGATGAGACAATTGTAAGAAAAATTTTCTGCGTGATGATTGAACCGATCGCAAGTACTATTAGATCTGAAAATCTTTCAACCATATTACGAATAGGGTCGAGTAACTGTCCAACTTGCATAGATGCAACACCTACACCCACATCTACCGTTTGAAACATGGAAATAGTGGCATTTATTGCCCGAGTAGACACATAGCTTATCGAGGCATTTGTAAGTGAAGTGTCTAAATATTTATAAGATAACTGGTCTAGAATCCCTGCCCATGAAATTAATACCGGTATCATGATGATACACATAAAAAGCAACCGTTTCTTCTCACCACTTATCTCTTTCAAAGAAATCATTCTGTTATATCCATTTATTCAAAAGATGATAATAATAAACCATGCCTACAATAAATGCTACTCAAAGTCTGTAGAACTATAATCATCATACTAGATAATTGTCAGGCATGGCAATTGATGAACAAAAAGCACAGAACCAGCTTGGTAAGGCTATTCGTGAGAAAAGAAAAGAGCTCGGCTACTCTCAGGAATCATTTGCTAACGTCTGTAATGTTCATCGTACTTATATTGGCAGCATCGAACGTGGTGAACGGAATATTTCGTTGAAAAATATTCTTAGTATTGCTTCCGCTCTTAAAATTAAATCATCAGAATTATTGAATCTCGCAAAGCTCTAGCGGTAACAAAATTCTATATTTTTCGGAATGCTTTAAGAACAGTTAGTCGGGTGCGTGTGAAAACGAATGTGCCTATACTGTTAAGGCGTTTATAATCTTTTTTAAAGGCAGGCGTTATATAGCCCCATTCACCCACTCGCGAAAAGTAGATAACGTAATCGATATTTACCCTTCCCACATATTCTTAACCCGAATTGACTCCTTTTTAGACTCAATACTTTTTTGACCTGGATTCGGTAGAAGTTACTATCATCTGCAACAACTAGATCCGTCTTTTTTCCATGATCGATTGCAGGTATTAGAATTTCCCAGCCGTCACTCATTAGCCAGGCAGTGACAAGGTTTTCGTAGGAGAGCTGCTTATGAGCAGCAAGAGTCGTTTCTTTAAAAATGGTGTTTTTTACAGGCATAGCATTATCCTATTTTAGGTTAATGCCGTATTACAGCCGTTGGTGGCCTCCTGTATACGAACCGAGACAGCTAAGTTGACCTCACAATTTCATCACCATACTGTTTAAAAACAATATCGAATAGCAAAGGCTGCCAACCTTACAGTTAGGGTTACCCGTTTCTGTATTATTGCCACTCTCAGACTCTAAGAGCCGTGATGTTTATTTAACTGTAAATATACGTGACATGTTATCGAACTGTCAACTTCAACTTTTGCCACTTCCGTACAGTTATAGACGATTGCTCATCCGGAGCTATTTGAAGCCTTCAAAAACATAATCCATCTGAAAACATCCATAGATTGATCAATAAATGTACAAATATGTAAAAAAATGAAAATAATTTCAATTATTTTTCGAGTGCAATATGTTGGAACGATCATTGGCTCTATCGACCTTATAATGAAACTCTAATATCAATTAAATCAATATCTTATGGTTTTTTCAAAGTCTTGCATATCAAATCAAACGAGATTATTGTTCCACTCTTTTTAAAGAATCACATAAATAATAAGCGTTATTCAACATCACTCAAGGCATTTTTCAAAGTAGTTAATTCACTGCTTTGTGAGACGTAAATTAATTATTAAAGCTACCAGAAAATTACATTTAAACGATTATGCAACGAACAAAACTAACAGAAAAATTGATTCGATCCACAGAGGACGTGTCGAATAGTCAGCCCATTATATTAGCTGATACTGAAATTCGTAGTTTACAGGTTTTTGTTTACGTATTCCTTGCAACGTATCGCTTCAAGAAAACAATTAACGGTAAAAGATACAACATCAAAATCGGTAACGTAAACGATGTAAAGCTCTCTGTTGCACGTGCCATTGCACAAAAGCTAGAAAACAGCATAAGAAATAAGAATCATGCGCCCCACTCTGGCATGGTTTTAAGTGTAGCGTGCGCTAAGATTTTAATCCCTCGTTACACGAATTTGGGTAAGAGCACTAACGCCATAGGCATTATCAATAATTTCCTGATACCTTTTTTTGGTGAGGTCAAGATTGATGACTTGACCTCACTGATGGTACAGACCGCTGTATACAAGTTGATGGCTGATGGTTACGCCCCTGAAACGATACGCAAACGCATTTTGATAGGTAAAACCCTATATAAACAGCTTATCAAATACCAATTAGTACGGTTTAACCCTTTTTTGGACGTGAACTTACCGAAGGTTTCCAACATTCGATCGGTGGTATTAGCACATGAACAGCGTCTGCCGTTCATCCAGTGCTGTCTTGATGAAAAGTCTGTTTATGCTGATCTTTTACTGTTGCTGCTCTATACCGGATTGCGGGTCTCAGAAGCAGTACGTATACGATTAGAGGATATCAGTGACAACGCTACGTTGACGTTACCTAAAACGAAAGCGGGTGTCGTTCAGTATATTTCACTGAACTCATTGGCACAGCAGGTCTTAAATCGACGGGCAGATTTAACTTGGAATCAGTATCTGTTCCCTAGCACCGTTCATGCTGGAAAGCCCATTGCGGCACCAAAAGGCTGTTTGCTTCGCATTAAAGAACGTATGAAGGCTATTGGTCACGATATCGATAACCTGCACATGCATGACCTACGGCGCTCGTTTGCCAGTGCCTGTGCAGAAGTGACTAATGGTGACATGCATATGGTTGCACGTCAGCTACGGCACAGTAGCACTCATATATTGCGGCGGTATGTTCATTATCAGCCTAACAACATTGCCATCGCTTCAGAAGCGACAGCGCAAGCACTCATTCGCCCTATTCATACACAACATGAGCTGGAGGCTAAATCATGAGCGCTGAAAATAGACCACCACTACTTACAGCAGAGCAAGTGGCTGAGAGATTAGCCATGTCGGTTTCTACTCTGCGTAAGAACGTTTCAGTATCGCCCGCATCAGTGCCTCCTTTCCTCAAGCTAGGACAGGCGAGTAATTCACCGGTTAGATGGCGCGTGTGTGATGTAAATGCCTGGATAGATGCACAGTTTGATGCAAATAACACTGAAACAGATTTTCAATCATTACTGGAAAAGTGGAGGTGAATATGAGCCCTTAACAATATTAAAAACTTGAGAACAGTGCCAACACAGTAAGTATGGTGCCGTGACTCTAAATCTTGAAACATTGAATCTTAATTAATAAGGGCTAGTTACCCTTCATGCAAAATGCAGGAGAACAACTATGAATAAAAACAATCAGATTTTATTTTCTTATACAGGCCTCTTGCCTGCCAACCAATCTAGGATGTTTAAAGTAGCTGAAATAGAGTTTTCAAAGCTACATACGCTCCTTCTTAATCACAATTACAGCAATATCATCTTTAATGGTGGTATTCGAAAAGCAGAAAATTTTCAATCAGCATGGGCTGTAATTTTAGACTTTGATGGTACACACCGGCTCGATGAGATTAAAAAGGCGTTTAGTGCAATTAAAAACATCTGCATAATAACGTCGAAATCGCATCAGCAGAGGTTCAAAGCAAACGTAGACGGCACTCTTACTGATAAAGCGATTGTACCAGCAGATTACTTCCACGTAATCATTAAATTACCGACTCCGATAACAGATCTAGTTAAGTATAAAAAGTTCATGACTAACCTGATTAACAAGTACGGATCTGATCCTAGCTGTAAAGATGGCGGCCGCTTCTACTATGGTCACCTTAACCAAACTTACTGGTATTCATGATGGATACCAACGCTAATTTTAATGAAAAAATACTACTAACAATCCCTAAGAGGTACTACTAATGAGTAATTTTAACGACCGACCAGATGAGAAGCTGGATTTTAATATGGACGAATTTTCAGGAAATAACTCGCTTGAAGGCTCGTCAGATTCTACTAACACTAGTGGTGGTAATTGTTCAACCACTAATGGTACCACCCCTAAATTGGTCTCACCGCCTCCCTCATCTGCAGCATCAGGGAAGGCTAAATTAGGTGAGGCAGGTAAAACAAAAAGCCAGCTTTTTTCTGGTAGTTTGGAGGTAGTCAGCGCAAATGGTGAAAAAACAACTGTGGATGAGTTGCATAAAAATATGCAGGTAGGTGATACTCTCGCAATTCATTGTATTTCTGATACTCACCCTGATTGCAACCCGTCTTCTGTAGTTCGCAAACATGAATCAGGTGATATACAGTTCTTCTGCTCATCTTGCGGCTTTAATCAGTTTTACCGTGGTGATAAGCCATCTAAGACCACAAAAAAAAATAAGGACAAAGAAGAAGACCTTAGCACTGAAGAAATCGTGCTCGCTATAGCTGATGATTTTCACTTATTTCGTGATAAGCAAGGGAATACCTATGCTGAAACCACTCTGCATGGACAGAAAAATGTGATACCAGTTATGTCAGGTGATTTTGCAGATACGATTCGTGTTACTTTGTATGATCAAACTAAAAGTACCATAAGCCCCCACGCCTTAAGTAATGCAATCAGCACCATTAATGCTCGCATTAAATATGGTAAGAATGTTGAAGACGTTGCACTACGTAACCACAAGTATGATGACTGTTTGTATATCAATGTTGGAGATCATACAAGGCGTGTAATTCGCGTTAACAAAGATGGTTATGGTTACGTAACGGACTACAAGGGCAAGTTCATCACAACAAGCCGAATGCAATCTCTGCCTGATATCGCATCAAAAGGGGATATTACCTTGCTCAAGAATCACCTTAATATTAACGATGAAGAGCTTCCTCTGGTCTATGGATGGTTACTGAGTACCGTGGCGGGTGTGTCGCCATACTTGTTCCTGAATATTCAGGGTGTGGCGGGATCTAGCAAGAGCGTCACGGCTAAAGCATTACAATCACTTGTTGATCCAACGGTGTCATTTTCTGGTGCAATAGCAAACATAAATGATTTTGCCTTAGCTTGTGCAAATGGATACGTAGTTGTTCAAGATAACTTGAGTAAAGTATCACGAGCATTAGCAGATGCCATGTGCATTGCTAGTACTGGTGGCACACATGCGAAGCGGCAGTTGTATACAAATAATGACACTTGCATAACCCAAATGCATAACCCGATGATTATCACCAACATTAATAGTATCGCTAACCGTGGTGATTTGATTGAACGTTCAGTAATTCTTGATCTCCCGCCTATGCCAAAGCTTCAACGAAAAGATGAAGGGGACTTCTGGCATGCATTCAATGAAGATAAGTCGGCTATATTTACTGGAATACTTGATGGAATCGTATCCGGCTTTAAGTATATTGATAGGATTCAATTAGACTCAAAGCCCAGGATGGCTGATGCAGCCAAATGGATAACAGCGTGTGAGCAGGATATTGGTATGGGTGGTAAATTCATGAAGGCTTTCGCTATTAATCAGGATATGGCTAGTGTAGATGGAATTGATGCATCACCTGTTGGTCTGGCATTAAAATCATTTATGGACAAACGAGAGTGTTATAAAGGGAAAGTTACTAACTTACTTCAGGAACTTAATGGCATAGTCGGTCCCCGACAAGCACTCACGCGAGATTGGCCTGCTACTCCGAATGCGTTGACAGCTACTTTAAAAAGGCTCATACCAAACTTTAAAAGTATTGGCATAGACATAGGCAGGAAAGAAAGTGGTACGCGCGATTATGTGATTACAAATAGCAACTATAAATCTGAAAATAGGGGTGGTTCAGTCGGGATGTTTTCAGGGACAGATGAGGCAGCAGTAGGGAACACCAGTCAGATTCAAAAAGCTGATGAGTTTATGCGCGAAAACCCTTTTATTGATAATAGCAGGGATGATGATGCAGAGTAAGTGACCAGTTAGAACTATGCTTTTAAATAAGTATGTGGATTCGTGGAGAACCACCTTATTGGCAACACAGACAGCCTAATTCCAGGGAAATGGACAACTTAGATTTCTAGCCCCAGACTACATCTTTATTATCTTGGGCTGCATAGATGTACACTGTAGGAGCCTCACGTTATCGTGAGGCTTTTTTTATGTCTATTTTTAGTTGCTGAGCAAATAGTGGAAAAGTTGATTTTCATTGTGGCGTTTATTTTTATATATTTGCCACTCATCCACGCCAATGGTAATTAGCATCGATGGATTTAGTGGCAAAGTGGCAAATAAAATGTTAAAACTTTTTTTGTTTACTTTCTGGTCATAATGAAAAATACAGGTTTTTTTTTATATATATTTTTTTTATTTAAAAAAAAGAAAAAAAACGCCACTTCCGCCACTCGGCTTAAAACATCCAATAGTTAATCAGACAAAAGCAGTGGCAAACTTGAAATATTTTCGCAAAAAAACGCCACTTTTGCCACTATCAAAAATTGTATGCTGGACCGGGCTATTACCGACCAGCACACAACAAGAGAATATATTAATCCAACTTTCTTTCTAAATACGATGCTATCACCTGTTTACTCTTATCATCGGCATCCCCAGATTCCAAATACGTGATCACATTGTCCACCCGCCGGTTCTGGCTGGAATATCGCATGGCAGTAATAATCAGGTAGACAATAGCAACGACAAAAGCAGCCATCAGTACCGATATATAGATCAGCCAGTTGTTGGCACGATTATTAGCAACATCTAATGCAGTACTCATATTATCGTACTCGCGTTTGATTTGCCGTGCTTCACCGATAGCCCCCAGCTTGTCGCCTGTCTTAGCGTAGAACTCTCTCTGCAATTTATCGATTTTCACCACCGCTAATCGTAGAGCAGCTTCCTTTTTGGTAATCCGACTTTCCCTGCTCTGTAGGTCACTCTCTTTCAGCGTGAGTG
Organism: Gammaproteobacteria bacterium; assembly: GCA_027071355.1. Lineage (GTDB taxonomy): Bacteria > Pseudomonadota > Gammaproteobacteria > GRL18 > GRL18 > JANELJ01. The sequence continues at coordinate 7,498 of JALSUJ010000201.1, forward strand.
ACTTCCTCATCTCCTCGATGACCATGCCATCAGGTTGTCCTGCATTGAGCCTGGCGACCTGAGAAGACAGCTCTTTGACCTCATTCATCAGCTGACGATTACGCGTGCGTAAACTTTCGATATCCTGCTGTTTCGCAGATAGCTGATTTTCTACTTCAACGCCGTCGCATCCTGAAATTAATATCATTACAATCATAAACATAGGGTAGTACAGTGTTATTTTCATATAGTTTCCTTTGGGTGATTTTGAACGCAGGGGATTAGGTAAAAGTTTAAGATTTTTATCATAAAAAAATCGGTTACCCATAAGCCCTTAATTTGCAAAGGTGTGAACCGAAAAATAATTTTCAATGCACAAGCACGAATTGCTTTCCGGTCCATACCTTTACTTTTGCGGTGAGTTTTTAGTTCGTTGTGATTTTGGTTTTGAAAACACCCGATTCAAAATAGCTCATAAAATTACTTTGCCAAACGGCAAACAATTCAGAAAATTGTTTCAAGTCATCATCACCGGCGTACAATTGAAATCCAATGCCACTGGTAAAATCAAAGTCGATTTCTTTGGTGAGTTCTGCATTGTGACCACAACCAACATAGGTAAAGTCGGTGATGTAATCAAAACACCATCGTCCCTTTATTTTCACCAAATGTATTTCTACTGGATGGTAGCCACCGTTTTCAGCATCATAACTTTCATCATGAAATGAAAAGATGAGATCATCAAGCGTTTCTGGGTCGCCTCCTGTCTTTTGAAGTTCACTCGCCAGTATTTCTTGCAACTGTTTAGCTATTTCAAAGGGTGCGTTGTCTAAATTAAAGTTAAATTTTCCGTTCATACGGGTATTCCTCAGTGAGTTCCCTCTAGCCCTGCCCTGTTTGCGTGACATAATGACGCGCACGTAAACAAGCCAAAGCAACGAGAAGTGGCTTTGTTTCAGGGCTAAAGAGAATGTGGGTTAAAAAAGTGGGTGGTGCTAGATGGGGTGCTGCTTTGTTACAGATGTACTGCTTAGAAGTTATTGAGGTACGGTTAGATCAGCCCCCGCTCTGCCAGCGACACAGAATCAGTCGCTGACACCACTAAGTGGTCCAACAATCGAATATCCACTAGCCCACAAGCTTCCTTGATACGTTTTGTAATCACTTCATCAGCACGTGAAGGCTCACATACCCCTGATGGATGATTATGCGCACAGATGATCGCAGCGGCATTGAGTGATAGCCCTAGCTTCACAATCTCCCTGACATAGATACTGGCACCATCAATGGTTCCCAGAAACAGCTCTTCATATGAAATCAACTGATTCCGATTTGTTAGATACAACACAGCAAACACTTCACGTTCATTACCGCCTAGCTTTAAACGTAAATAATTTTTAGTATCATTGGGGTTAGTAAAGACATCGGTTTCATATGACAATCTTGATTCCAATATCTTCAAAGCACGTCTGATAATTTTGCTCATCTGCAACTCCCGTTATGACATCGCCAATAGCTTTTTAGCTTGTGCCTTAAACGTAGTGCTCAAGTTAGAAGATAATGGGCTTTTGGTATCTGCAACCGTCAACCCAATTTCCTTAGAGCGTAGAGCTGCCATCAAGAAAGAAGTGTTGTTTGAGTTCTTGCTGCCTTTACCCTGGAACACGCTCAACATTATTTTTGAATTAAAAGCCTTATCCGCTACCTGCTTGTTTAAAATATCAATAACAGCCTGCAATACCACTGGGGTCTTGCAAAAGTTACCGCTACTGGTATTACTCGTCAGCCGAAGGTGCAGAACGCCGTCATCGTCTTTAACCAATTCATAACCAATACTGCCCTCAGATTTTGGGCTGATCTTGCTGGCCTGAGCTTTGATTAAGACGGTGAATGCGTCCTGCTCTTCTTCCTTTGATTTATCGGAACCTTTATCCACCGTTACTTTGGCTTTATCAGATGTTGACGATTTCTTACTTTTTTGCTTTTGATTATCCGTAGCTGTCGATTTTTTCTCCTGATCGGCTGCTGGCTCCTTCTTAGATGATGCATCCGACTTTGATGCGTTATTGTCTTTGTTGCTGGTTGTGCTTGTTTTGTCATGAGTGCTTGTCTTGCGAACCATAATAGTTCTCCGTAGTGAGTGGTTTAAAAAGCTAAATTGAAGTGTGATTAAACGTTATTGTTTAATTCGGTTTGTTTCTCAGTGATGAGAGTGGATAATTCAGGTGGGATAACCAGAAAGATACCGCTGCCAGAGTCATTCACAATGGCTACCATTAACTGGTAATCCATCTTGAGTGGTTCTGTATATTCTGGATACGTCAGCGTGAATGCTATGTCTGACCATGAATCACTTTTCATCAGCTGATCAATTGAGTCAAAGCTGTTCAAAATGATGATGGTCGACGGCACCTCTACCCAGAGGGCTTTTGCTTCCCCTTCAGAGCTGAAAGGTTCGAGTAGTTGTTGATATAGATCCTGTGCAACCGGATCGGGTAGTGCTAGCTTAGTTATATCGGGCCAGTGGTTAAGGTATTGCATAAATTAAAATCTCCATAAACGAAAAAAGCCAGTTCCTCGGTAGTGAGGAACTGGCTTTTTGATCGTTAAAGTTGTGGTTAGTGTGATGAGTGGTTAATCCATTAAATCCGCAAATCCCTGGCTGATATTTCTGGCACTGGACGGCGTGTGTTTAATGTATCGTTCACTGGACTGGATAGATCGATGTGCCAACTGCTGTTTAACGTGGACTTGTGAGAATTTACCTGATGAAATCATATTACTGGCAACACTGTGTCTTGCGGTATGAAAACATACACCCTCAAAATCAGTGATACCAGCCCCTTCCAGGATATAGTGATAGGCCGATCTAACTGAGCTAATCGGTTTACCTTTCATCCTGCCAGCAAAGATATATGGATTCCCTTCTACCTGCTGTAGATTGGTAATGATGTTATATGCACGATCTGACAGATAGATCGTAAACGGTAGCCCACTTTTACTGTCAGGCACGTAAACCGTTTTATCATCCCTATCGAAGTCCTTCCACTTCAGGTTAAATATCTCAGAACGACGATTACCGGTTAGGTAGAGCATCGCTATCCCTGCCCCAATATAAACATTTTTATATTTAAGTGCAGAATCGATAATCCTTTTGCATTGCTCAATATCAAAGAACTTCTCTCGTATATTGTTTTCTCTCAACAAGCTGACTGGCATAGCTACATTATTAGTAATAACGCCCATTTTTAGTGCGTAGTTACACATGGTTTTCAGTACCGCTATTGCTCGGTTGTTGGTGCTAGGTGCATAGGCTACTTCCCGCTTCATCTTTTTAGGGTTGGCTATGTTTTGTTGTAGGCGTAGTACATCCATCGATGTTAATTCTTGCAAACGTATATTACCTAGCTGTGGTTCAATAAATTGATTAAACCGCTCTATATCCTTATCCCAGGTTTTCTTTCTCGTCTTAATGACGGGTAGATAAGTATTGTGGAAAAACTCAGATATCGTCGGCATGGTCTTGTAGCTGTCCTTTTCGACCTTGGGGTCTATGCCTTCTGCAATAAGTGATTTATGTTTCTGTGCGATCTTACGAGCGGTCGCAACATCAATATCACCAAACTTACCGATAGCGATAGAACGTTTCCTGGACTTGAAGGTGTAGCGTAGTAAAAATCGTTTGTTGCCTGATTTCCCGACTAAGAGTTTTAATCCTGACACATCACTGTCATCAGATAGTTCTAGCTCTGTTGATGGTGAGTCTTTGGCGTGGGGTTTGATTGCTTTGAGTTTTGCATTAGTGAACTTGAATTTCTTCTGCATAGTCATATTCCTTTCATATATTAATAAGAATGATCATTATTAATATAT
>JALSUJ010000202.1 GCA_027071355.1 Gammaproteobacteria bacterium
TTCAAATGATGTTCAGAGAATGCTTGTAATAACTTTGCCCGAAACACCTTAGCCAAAGCTTTATGGTTAAATAAATACGGTTCTGTTTTTTTTGACCATAAACGATTCACTTTATCCATCGTTGCTCATGGCATAACAATGTGAATATGAGGATGAAATTTCAGCTCTCTGGAATGTGTATTTAATACCGCTACAGCGCCAGGCACACCACCGAGTGCCTCTCCTCAGGGAGCCTACTTTTGGTATCGTTCAGACTAAAGGTTTTTATAGTATCCCAAACACAGCCAAACATTAAATTGTAAACCAGCCTCTGATTTCGCCAGGCCAGAGTACGTAACTGTGCTGGCAGAGTGAATGTCATCATATAATAATCGGCTGGCACCTGTTTGTTTAACTGCCGTTCAATCCACAGCTGAGACTCATGCGCCTGACAATGCGGACAATGCCGGTGTCCACAGGAGTGTGGCACTATGGTTTGATGTTCGCAACTCTGACAGTGCATCAACATCTTGGGACTGTATTGAGTCCGGCACTGTTTCATGGCGGATAAGGCTTTGTAGTGACCGGGCAATAATTGCTGTTGATACTGCCGGATAAAATCGGCTTCAAATTGCTCAATAATCCTAGTTTAATCAGTTAAAAATAGGCTAAAATCACAAGTATTTGAAAACCAAGGATGAAATGATGGTTCTTCCACCCAAATCTGATCACCCAACGGGTGATCAAGCTTTAGCCACCAGAAACCCGCTATCTGAAGCGGTAGAAGTGGACACTTATGCCGGCAAGTTACATGTTGAATGGGATTCAACGGCCAAAGTCACTCCCATGGGGCAATTGCCCTTTTTCATCCAATTTTTAAAATTAGGTGGTCGATTTGATCCCTGGGTAAGTGATTGTCCTTTGTATTATCGAAGTAATAATGCCCCTAAAAAAGTCAATGTGCTGGGTTCGTTATTTCTTTCAATTTTATCAGGACATAATCGCTATGCACACATCACCAATCTAATGAGTGATCAAGTTAATTCTCGATTATTAGGCATGACAACCAAAAGTAGGCCCCATGAGGGGAAGTGGTCAGTGATGATTCAGCTCGTCGGGGTCTGAGTAAAATTGACGAGAAGGCAGGCATTGAATGGTTACAAACGCATTTACAATCCTGCTATGAACCCTTATTAACAACGCCCTGGATCCTGGATGTCGATGTTACTGTAAAACCATTATATGGTCATCAGGAAGGTGCAAAGAAAGGTTACAATCCACAAAAGCCTGGCAGGCCGTCTCACACTTATCATACCTATATGATGGGCAACTTACGCCTGGTATTAGATATTGAAGTTCAATCAGGCGATCAATCCAATTCATGTCACTCAATGCCTGGTTTAATTTCTCTGTTGCATCGTCTGCCAGTGAATGGAAAACCAGCCTTTGTAAGAGGTGATATTGCCTGGGGTACTGATAATGTAATGACTCAATTGGAATCACTTTTTCAGAACTATTTATTCAAACTCAAAAAATCAAATAACGTTAAAAACCTAATATACAAGCATCATGATCTAGGTGAATGGATTTACATTAACAAAGAATGGGAAGCTAAAGAAGATCAACTTCAATTACAGGGTTGGAAAAAAGAACGGCGAGTGGTTATTGTCAGACGACGTTTGTCCAGTGATAATATCATTGGTTTTGAAACTCAAAATCAACTACAACAACAGCTGGCATTAGTTGATGGCCCTGAAGATATCCGAGCTTATGAATACTCTGTATTGGTGACTGATTTAGAAGATGATATTGTCACTATCTTCCAACACTATCGAGACCGTGCTGATTGTGAAAACAATTTTGATGAACTAAAAAATCAATGGGGCTGGGGAGGCTACACCACCCATAAAATAAAGAGCTGTCAATTTATGGCTCGCATGATTGCACTGGTGTGTAATTGGTGGAATTTATTTGTTCGATTAGCCATTCCTCATAAACACCATGAGGCAATTACCAGTCGTCCATTATTACTTAGTAGCATTGGCCGACTAACTGAACATGGTCGTCAAAAGAAGATGGTCATTACCAGCACCCGTGGTGATATCACCACATTAAAATCGGCATACACCCGACTTATTGACTTTTTTGATGAGCTTAAAATAACTGCGACGCAGTTGAATTATAGTAAGTGCTGGAGTCTTATTTTAGCCAGGGCAATGGAGAAATTTAAGGTGAATCTGGGATCTGATAGTTATGTTGGTCTGCCAGCGCCTTCATAAAACAAAATGAGTCAGAATTTTAGGCTGTTTATGCTGAATTTAGATTTCTGGTAGGGTTAACTGATTTTTTTAGGTTTAACGGCACTCCAGGACAATCTTTCTAGAAGTTCATGAAAATAATCTATAAGTTGATTTTCCGTCAGATTATTCAATTTGCCATTAAAATACCCACCAATTCTTCGAATGGCACGGGAGTAAGCATCAATGGTTTTGGGTTGCAGGCCTTTAAGTTTTAAATGTTTGCAGTGTAATGCATAATATTGCTTGAATTGTTTATTATTTGGTGTTTTCATTGGGTTGTAACCTCTGTTTTTTAAGAGATCACAATTTACCTGCTTATTGGTGTAAGCGGTAATTAATGAGGTTACACTAAATTAAAGTGATGAGCTGTTTTCTCCGCGATAGCGGTTCGTCCAACAAGCCAATCAACGTTGACCTGTTTTACACGCCGCTCCGCTATGTGTAAAACAGTCAAGTTATTGGGGCGTTGAGTCTGTAGAATAACTCCAAAATAAAAAACTTCACTCTTTGCTATAAGGCTAACGTAATAAACTGATTTAATGGTTGCACTGAGATCTACCCTGTGATCTAATAGATATTATTCACATAGAGACTCATTACAATGGCTCATTATAAAGTTGATGAAACCTATCAAAATAAATTCATTCCGGTTGATTTTTCACAACAGATCATACCAGGTACTTACGAATATGCACTGTCCCATATTATAGATAATCACTTGGACTTAAGCGCCTTTGATCAATGGTATAAAAATGACAAAGGAGGTGCTACTGCCTATTCCCCCTCAGTGATGTTAAAAATCATTCTATTTGCTTATTCCCGAGGACTCATATCCAGCCGAAGAATTGCTTTAGCCTGTCGTACAAATATCACCTTCATGAGTCACACAGGCGATATCCAACCCCACTATACATCCATTGCCAGCTTTGTTGCCAAAATGCATGATCAGATAGAACCCTTGTTTACCCAAATTCTACTGATATGTGATAAAGAAGGGCTTATTGGTCGCAATATGTTTGCT
>JALSUJ010000203.1 GCA_027071355.1 Gammaproteobacteria bacterium
ATGGCCATAACCATCAGATACATTAAAAACCATTCGGCAAAACGCAGCCAGAAACTTTTATTTTTACGGCTGCCAAAAACGAGCAGGACTTTATCCGTTAAAAATGGAAGATTTGCAGCAATGATTGAAATAATAAATAGAATAGTTATTGCAATGGAAGTGGTCATTTTTTTGCCTTTACCCTGCCCTCCCTGCTTAGGGAGAGTTACAGGGTTAGGAGAAGGAATTGATACAAAGAGCAATCAGAGCGGTTGGATAAAGGCCTAAAGCCAGTATGGCCATACCATTTATGCTTAATGCCAGTCTGATATCCATACTGGCGTGTAGTGGCGTATTGTCAACTGGCTTATCAAAATAAATAACCTTGATGACCCGTAGATAGTAAAAGGCACCAATAATTGAAGTGATGACACCAACCACCGCTAACCAGAGCAGACCACTGTTGACGGCTTCCTGGAGCACTGAAATTTTAGCCCAGAAACCCAGGAAGGGTGGAACGCCGGCCATGGAAAATAAGATAGCCATCATAACAAAAGCAAACCAGGGGCTTTTCTGATTCAGTCCCTTAAAGTTATCAATATTATCCGCTTCAAAACCAGCTCTGCTTAACAGAGCAATCATACCAAAACCGCCGACACTCATAATGGCGTAAACAATAGCGTAAAACATAGAGGCACCGTAACCTGCCTGTGTTCCGGTAAGCACTCCCATAAGAATAAAGCCAACATGAGCAATGGTGGAATAGGCAAACATTCTTTTCAGATTAGTTTGAGCTATGGCAATAATATTACCCAGAGCCATGGACAATACTGAGAGAATAATCAAAATCATCTGCCAGTCAGCATGCATATCGGACAGACCATCCACCAGTAAACGAACCATCATGGCAAAGGCGGCAATTTTAGGTGCACTGGCAATATAGAGTGTGACCGATGTGGGCGAACCATGATACACATCAGGCATCCACATATGAAAAGGAACCGCGCCCAGTTTGAAGGCAATACCCAGAATAATAAACACCAGTCCAAAGCTCATAACCACTCTGTCCGCAGTGGAAACAGCTTTATTAATGGTCGCCAGATCCAGAGAACCGGTCACACCATAAACCATGGACATTCCGTATAAAAGCATACCCGAAGCAATCGCACCCAGAACAAAGTATTTCATGGCAGCTTCCGATGCCACCACCGAATCACGCTGCATGGCAATCATGGCATACATGGATAAAGACAGTAGTTCCAGTCCAAGATATACGGTCAGGAAATTGCCGGCCGAAACCATTACCATCATACCCAGAACACCAAACAGACCCAGAATAAAATATTCGCCTTTATAGATATTCCGATCTCTCAAATAATCTTTGGCGTAGATGAACACTCCAAAAACCACAATACAAATTGCAATTTTCAGGATAGTGGCCATGGGATCCAGAATAAACATGCCGTTAAAAGTTGTAATAGTCTGTTCAGAATAATTGGAAAAAGACAGGAATGCCGTGGCCACCAGAGCGATTAGTGACAGGATATAGGTTGCGCCTCGGCTGTCATCTTTTAGAAACAGGTCGATGATCAAAATAGCACACACCATCGTCAGCAAAAAGATTTCGGGCATCGCCGGCATAAAATCAGGTGTTACAAAATTCATAGTTGTTTTACTCTTATCCTGTTCTGTCTATCGTATATCTTTCTATAAAAAGAAGTTAAGGCAGTTTTGATACGGAAATCTGGGCTATTAAATTATCAATAGTGGCATGCATTACATCCAGTATAGGTGCAGGGTACAAACCAATTGCCAGTACCGCAATAGCCAGAACCAGCATTATAAAAAATTCACGTCCAGACATATCTTCCAGCTCCTCAACCTGCTCATTGGCAACTGGGCCGAACACTACTCGTTTTATCATCCACAGGGTGTAAGCTGCGCCAATAATCAGGGTAATAGCCGCCAGGAAGGCATACCAGAAATTGGCTTTAAAGGCCGACATAATAACCATAAATTCACCGACAAATCCGGAAGTGCCCGGTAAACCGGCATTAGCCATAGCAAAGAACACCGCAAAGGTAGCAAAGGCCGGCATGGTATTAACCACCCCCCCATAATCCTTGATCATACGAGTATGCATACGATCATATAATACCCCGACACTGAGGAACATAGCACCGGAAATAAAACCGTGTGAAATCATCTGAATCATACCGCCTTCCAGTCCCAGTGCAGCGCCAGAAGTACTGCCGGTATTTTCAGTAATTTTCCAGAACAGAAAGAAACCCAGGGTTACAAAGCCCATATGTGAAATCGAAGAATAGGCAATCAGTTTTTTCATATCTGACTGAATAAGGGCAACAAAGCCAATATACACAATAGCAATTAAGGACAGTGAAATAACCAGCCAGTCCAGAGTCATGCTGGCATCAGGGGTAATCGGCAGACTAAAACGCAGGAAGCCGTAACCACCCAGTTTCAGCATAATAGCGGCCAGAATGACCGAGCCCCCAGTAGGCGCTTCAACGTGTGCATCTGGTAGCCAGGTATGTACCGGCCACATAGGTACTTTGACTGCAAACGCCAGCAGGAATGACAGGAAAATTAAGATTTGCGGTGTTAAATCCAGTGGTAATTTTTGCAGATCAAGAATACTGAAGGTACCGACACCATTGACATCAATGGCATGCATATACAGATACAGCAGAGAAATCAGCATAAAGACTGAACCTAAAAAGGTGTACAGAAAGAATTTAATGGTGGCATAAACCCGGTTGGGCCCACCCCAGATACCGATAATAACAAACATAGGTATCAGCAACGCTTCCCAGAACACATAAAACAGCATGGCATCCAGTGAGGCAAAGGCACCAATCATTAAGCCTTCAAGAATTAAGAAAGCCGCCAGATACTGAGCTACTTTATAGGTAATAACCTTCCAGGCTGCAATAATTACGATAACCGTTATAAAAGCGGTCAGTAGAATAAGAGGCATGGAAATACCATCCACACCAATATGATAATTAATATGAAAGCTACTGATCCAGGGCAGCAGTTCTTCAAACTGCATACTGGCAAGGCTATTGTCAAATTGTGTATACAATGGTATTGAAAGTGCCAGTGTTGCCAGAGATACCAGCAATGAAAGCACTTTGGCTTCAATGCTGTTTTTACTTCCAGTTGCCAGCACCAGCATCCCACCTATAATGGGAGTCCAAATCACCAGACTTAATAACGGCAAATTTGAAAACATTTATTTATTACCTTTTTACTTAAAATTGTATTGTGAAGGTGCTTATAAGCTGCCCTCACCCTACCCCTCTCCCATAGAGAGGGAATATATTTTGTTTTAATAAACAACAATTACCAGTAAGGCTATCAGGCCTAAGATCATGGCGAATGCGTAGTGATATAAATAACCGGTCTGCATATGTCGAATAATACCGGAGAACCAGGCCACACTTTTTGCAGAGCCATTGACAATAATACCGTCAATAATCAGGATATCCCCAATTCTGGATAATAAGTTACCAATACCACGAGTACCCGCAGCAATAACTTTTTCATTAAAGATATCAAAACCGTATTTATTGTCCATAATAGTGTAAAGCCACTGGAAAGAATCCTTGATCTTGCCCGGTACTGAAGGATTTTTCATATATAGCAACCAGGCCACAGCAATACCTGCAACCATTAACATAAAGGGCGCAGAGGTTAAACCGTGCAACACCATTGTTAGTGGACCATGATATTCTTCTTTAAGGTGTTCCAGTACATTGTGGGCTTCTGAAACAAACACCACACCATGGAAATAATCGCCATACAATACGCTGCCAATGGTCATACCACCAATAATCACCGATGGAATGGCCAGTAATATCAAAGGCACAGTGACCACCCAGGGTGATTCTTTTAAATGCTCTTTAGTATGGTTATCCATACGTTCTTCACCATGAAAGACAATAAAGAACAATCTCAGGCTATATACTGCTGTAACGAAGACTCCCAGCAGAACCGAATAATAGGCAAAACTAGCGCCTGGAATATGGGCTGTCTGAACAGCTTCAATAATACTGTCCTTGGAGAAAAAACCGGAGAACCCAGGGAAACCTATCAGTGCCAGAGTCCCGATTAATGAGGTCCAGTAAGTGATCGGCATGTATTTTTTCAGCCCGCCCATTTTACGAATATCCTGTACATGGTGCATGCCAATAATAACAGAACCGGCGGCCAGGAATAATAGCGCCTTAAAGAAAGCATGGGTCATCAGATGAAACACTGCAGCGGAATACGCTGATGCACCTAATGCAACAGTCATATAACCAAGCTGAGAGAGTGTTGAATACGCCACCACTCGCTTGATATCGTTTTGGATAATACCCAGAAAGCCCATAAACAGAGCGGTAATTGCACCAATAACCAGAATAAAAGACAGAGCTGTTTCAGACAGTTCAAACAATGGCGACATTCTGGTGACCATAAAGATACCGGCAGTCACCATGGTAGCCGCATGGATCAGAGCAGAAATGGGTGTAGGACCTTCCATAGAATCGGGCAGCCACACGTGTAATGGCACCTGAGCTGATTTACCCATGGCACCGATAAACAATAATATACAGATAACCGTAATCATTGACCACTGCATACCGGGAATCAGTTCAATAGTGGCACCGGCTTTAGAATTAGCCGCAGCAAAGACCTGAGCATAATCCAGGGTATTAAACAGCATAAGAATACCAGCAATACCCAGAATAAAACCAAAATCACCTACCCGATTTACCAGAAAGGCTTTCAGATTAGCAAAAATAGCACTTTCTTTTTTGTAATAAAAACCAATTAACAGGTAGGAAACCAGACCCACAGCTTCCCAGCCAAAGAATAATTGCAGGAAATTATTGGACATAACCAGCATATACATGGAGAAAGTAAACAGGGAAATATAACTGAAGAAACGTTTATAGCCCGGATCATCGTGCATATAACCAATAGTATATAAATGCACCATGAGCGAAACAAAACTCACCACGACCAACATCATGGAGGTCAGATTATCTACCATAAAACCCACTTCAAAGTGAATGCCGTCACTGACCAGCCAGGTATAAACGGTTTCGTTATAAGTCTGAGCACCATCAAAGGCAAAATATTTAAACACAAATAATGCCAGAATAAAGGATATGCCTACACCGGCAATGGTCACAGTATGAGAAACTGCCCGACTGATGTAGGTACCAAAGACACCCGCAATAATAGAACCGATCAGCGGTGCCAGTACAATGGCCAGATAAACTTGTGAGTCGCTATAATTTTCAAACACTGGATTAACCCTTCAATGTATCGAGTTCTTCGACATTAATAGTACGTTTGTTTCTAAACAACACCACTAAAATTGCCAGGCCAATTGCTGCTTCTGCTGCCGCAACGGTAAGAATAAAGAAAACAAAGACCTGCCCTGCGCTATCTCCCAGATAATGAGAAAATGCAATAAAATTAGTATTCACAGCCAGTAGCATCAGTTCCACACACATCAGCAGAATCAGTACATTTTTACGGTTGATAAAAATACCGGCCATACTGATGGAAAACAAAATAGCGCCCAGCACCAGAAAATGAGTAAGTGATAACATTATTTTCTCTCCTGTGCTTCAATTTTCATAACACGCAAACGATCTTTACTGTTAACCGCAACCTGTTCTTCAATATTCTGATGACGGGTATTGGGACGTCTTCTCAGGGTCAGACTGATGGCGGCAATAATACCGACCAGTAAAATAACGGCTGCAATTTCAAAGGCATAAAAATAGTCGGTGTATAACACCTTACCCAGTTCAGCCACATTACTATAATCAGCAGCATGAGGATCCGGTATGGTAAAGATAGAAGCACTAAAGGAATCGCCTCCCACCACAAAGAAAATAGTCACAAACATAGCAATAGCTACCGCGACAGCCAGCGGCAGGTTGTTAACAAAACCTTTTTTGATTTGTGCCATATTGATGTCCAGCATCATAACCACAAACAGGAACAGCACCATAACCGCACCCACATAAACAATCACCAGAATAATAGCCAGGAATTCTGCTTCCAGTAATAACCAGATGGCGGCCGAGGAAAAGAAAGTCAGTACCAGAAAAAACGCGGCTTTTACCGGATTATTAACGGTAATGACCATTAGTGCAGAGAGCACTATAAAGGCCGAAAAAACGTAAAAAACAAAGGTTTCCATATAATATTCCACTTTTGGCAGACATCTTTTTTAGGAAGTGTCAGGCCATTTTTCTTAGTAATTAGTTACTTTTTTAGCTTTCATCATTAGCGGTAAGGTGCATCCTGTGCCCGATCTGCTGCAATTTGCTGCTCATATTTATCACCCACAGCCAGTAATTTTTCTTTGGTCATTAGTAAATCACCGCGTTCCTCACCGTGATACTCAAAAATCCGGGTTTCAACAATGGAGTCCACTGGACAGGATTCTTCACAGAAACCACAGAAAATACACTTGGTTAAATCGATATCATAACTTTTGGTTCTACGAGTACCATCATTGCGTTCTTCAGATTCAATGCTTATTGCCAGTGCCGGACAAATGGCTTCGCAGAGTTTACAGGCAATACAGCGTTCTTCACCATTGGCATAACGACGTAATGCGTGCAAGCCTCTAAAACGAAATGACTGGGGTGTTTTTTCTTCCGGGTACTGAACTGTGATCTTTTTCTTAAAAAGATATTTCCCCGTAACACTTAAGCCCTTAAAGAGTTCTGCTAAAAACAGGCTGTTAATAAACTGGGTCAGATGGCGCACAAACAATCTCCAAAAATACACATTTTTCTGCAATTAACCCTTTACGAACCAGGGCGCTATTTGCATGTAATACATAATGCCAATGACATAAATCCATACTATGGTAACCGGTATAAATACTTTCCAGCCCAGACGCATGATCTGATCATAACGATAACGCGGGAATGTTGCTCTGAACCATAAGAACAGGAACATAAAAATGGCTGTTTTAGCTAATAACCAGACAATGCTGGAAGCAGCCAGAAAGCTGGAACCCAGCCCCAGGAAACTAACACCTTCAAAGGGTGATAACCAGCCTCCCATAAATAGCAAAGCGGCCATAATGGAAATCAGGATCATATTGGCGTATTCCGCCAGGAAGAAGATGGCAAATAAGATACCGGAATACTCTACGTGGAAACCGGCTACAATTTCAGATTCACCTTCGGCGACATCAAAAGGTGCACGATTGGTCTCTGCCACACCGGAAATAAAGTAAATAACAAACAGAGGTAATAAAGGCCACATATACCAGCCCCAGATACTGCCGCTCTGGCCTTCGACAATTTCGCCAATATTCAGACTGCGCGCGGCCATTACTACGCCAACCAGTGCAAAGCCCATGGCGATTTCATAGGATACTACCTGTGCCGCAGTTCTCAGGGTGCTCATAATGGCGTACTTGGAATTAGATGACCAGCCGGCCAGAATAACACCATACACACCAATAGAGGTCATGGCCAGAATATATAATAAAGCAACATTCAAATCGGCCAGTACCATTTGCGAACCAAAGGGTACGACTGCCCAGGCTGCCAGTGCAGTGGCAATAGCCAGTGTCGGCGCGATAGTAAACAGAACCTTATTGGCACCGGAAGGAAAAATAATTTCCTTAAACATCAGTTTCATGGCATCAGCAATAGGCTGCAGCCAGCCTCTGGGTCCGACACGGTTGGGTCCTATACGAACCTGCATATAACCGATGATTTTTCGTTCTGCATAAGTGAAATATGCCACAGTTAATAATAACGGTACCAGGATCACTATGATCTTAACGAGTATATTAATTACCGGTATTTCATAAATGGATAAAATCAGGTCTAACAAAATCTGCTCCGTTTATTAAGCTGTACTTTTTTGTTACACATTTGTTGCTGCCCATGTGTGTTCATTTAGAGACCAGTTCAATTGTGTCATAACCGCCACCCAAAGCGCTTGCCTGTTCAATACCTGCCGGTATATAAACACAATTATCAGCAATTCGGTCATCAATGCTAATACTGATATCCACAGTGTTTTCACCCTGAACGGCAGACACATCCTGTCCGTCTTCCAGTTTCAGTTTTTTCGCCAGTGCAGAATTAATGCGCGCATTATTTACCTGTGCATCGGCTGTCAGCTGCAAGGCATGAGCATGACGAACCACACTATCAACACAATAAACAGGTAATTCAGCAATACGCTGCATAGCTGTTTCTGCCTTGATACTGTCCGGACACTGCCAGTCTATCTGATTGGCTGCAGCACTGGTACTGGAATCACCTGAGGCTGATTTGACCTCACTCAGAACCTCTTCTGAACTTTGATAGTCAAAACCATCTACATCAAACAGATTCCCCATTACCCGCAGGATCTTCCAGCCGGGTTTGGATTGTCCTCTGGCTTTACTAACCGCATTAAAGCTCTGCCAGTTTCCTGCCACATTGATCAGCGTGCCGGAAGATTCAGTCACTGCAGCCAGTGGTAAAATAACATCGGCATTATTCTGCAAAGCATCTGACGGGTGCAGACTCAGAGACACTACAAATTCAGCACCCTGCAGAGCACTAATGGTCTGCTGCGGATTTTCTATATCCCGATCCGGTTCAATATTAAATAATACATAGCCTTTGCGAGGCTCTGCCAGCATCGCCTGGGTATTCAAGCCATTATAAGCCTGTTGTTGTTCATCTCTATGAGGTAATAAACCGGCCAGATAAGCACCTGAAGTATTCGCTCCCGGAGTTAAATATCCCAGAGTTGAAGCCGTTGCTGAAGCCAGGTAGGAGGCCAGCATACGCATTGCCGCATAATTCGGCATAGCCTGCAGCATAGTACCTATAATAACAGCTGAATGTTCAGCATTATTAAGCTCTGCAATACAGGTTTTGTGTTCAGCACCGACTTTCACTGAGGCAACCAGTGCAGATAAACCTTCCGGCGCTTCTTTAGCGGTTACTTCCAGTGCTGCTTTTGCCAGTACTTTTAATTCTTTAAACATTTGCGACGGGGCGGTTACAAATTCATGCGCCACCTTAAAAATAGCATCATTACTGACGGGATTAACAAACGATATTTTCGCCCCTTTTAATGCCGCCTGTCTTAAATGATGCCCCATAATCGGCTGTTCTTTACGAACATTGGAACCAATAAGTAATGCCGCATTGAGATTATTGACCTCTGACAAGGCCATACCCAGTCCCAAAAATTCAGGGTCCTGATCCTGACCACTGAAATCGGTCTGACGCAAACGGTGATCTATATTATGACAACCGATTCCACGCATTAATTTCTGTAGTAAAAACATTTCCTCGGTAGTTGCCGAAGGGGAACACAGGGCACCTATCTGAGAGCCATCACTAATCTGTTTTAAGCCGTTTACGGCAAACTGCAGGGCATCATCCCAGCTTGCCTGCTGCCATTGTCCATCCTGTTTAATCATAGGCTGGGTCAGACGCTGTTCACTATTAATGCCTTCAAAGCTGTAACGATCTCTATCGGAGATCCAGGTGTCATTGATGTCATTATTTTCACGGGCAATGACCCGTTTAATTTCACCATTTTTGGTCTGCACATTATAGTTGGAACCAATGCAGTCATGAGCCGCAATAGCGTCGTTGCTAGCCAGTTCCCAGACACGATAAGTAAAACGGGACACTTTAGAGGTCAAAGCCCCTACCGGACACAGGTCAATAATGTTTCCAGACAGTTCAGAATCCACACTTTTTTCAATATAAGTGCCAATTTCCATCCAGTCACCACGTCCACAGGCTCCCAGTTCACGCATACCGGCAATTTCCTGCCCAAAACGGACACAGCGGGTACAATGGATACAACGGGTTAGTTCGGTGGCAATTAAAGGACCAATATTTTTGTCTTTGACTACCCGCTTCATTTCATGATATTGGGTGGAATCGCTGCCATAACCCACAGAAAAGTCCTGCAGGTCACATTCACCACCCTGATCACAGACCGGGCAGTCAAGAGGATGGTTAATTAACAGAAATTCCATAACCGCTTTCTGCGCCGCCAGGGCTTTGGTTGACTTGGTATTAACCACCATACCATCCGTCACAGGGGTGGCACAGGCAGGAATAGGCTTAGGGGCTTTTTCTACTTCCACCAGACACATACGGCAGTTTGCAGCAATGGAGAGATTTTTATGATAACAAAAACGGGGTATGGCAATACCTGCATTATCAGCTGCTTCAATCAGCATCTGACCCTGCTCTGCCTGAACCTGCTTTCCGTTAATTTCAATCGTTACCATATTAAAATACTCGTTAATCTGTCTTTAAAGTTTATCCTCACTCCTGCCCTCTCCTGTCCGGAGAAGGTAAGCTTACGGAGCGATTTATTAGTTACTGCCCGGCCCGACCATACATTTTTTATGATCAATGTGATACTGAAACTCATCACGATAATGCTTTAAAAAGCCTTTTACCGGCATGGATGCGGCTTCACCCAGGGCACAAATGGTACGCCCCATAATATCGCCGGCTACTTTGTCCAGCAGATCCAGGTCTTCCTGTCTGCCCTGACCGTGCTCTATACGATGCATGACTCGGGACAACCAGCCAGTACCTTCCCGACAGGGAGTACACTGAC
This sequence comes from Gammaproteobacteria bacterium, assembly GCA_027071355.1. Classification (GTDB taxonomy): domain Bacteria; phylum Pseudomonadota; class Gammaproteobacteria; order GRL18; family GRL18; genus JANELJ01. The sequence goes on from JALSUJ010000203.1 coordinate 10,630, forward strand.
CACAGGATTCTTCATGATAAAAATGTGATAATCTCGCCAGAGCATTGACCATACACACCTGATCATCCAGAATAATCACTGCACCGGAACCCAGCATGGAACCGGCCTTTGAAATACTGTCATAATCCATGCTTACGTCCATCATCTGCTCTGCGGGGATAACAGGTGATGAGCTGCCACCTGGAATAACGGCTTTTAAGGTATAGCCGTCTTTCATACCGCCGCACATTCCCAGTAATTCTGAAAAAGGCGTACCCATATTAATTTCATAATTTCCGGGGCGATTGACATTACCGGACACCGAAAAGATTTTAGTGCCGCCGTTATTAGGCTTACCCATGTCCAGAAACCACTGCCCACCTTTTTCCACAATCACTGGGATTGAGGCCAGAGTTTCGGTGTTGTTAATGGTAGTGGGCTTACCATATAAACCAAAACTGGCAGGAAACGGGGGTTTAAAACGCGGCTGTCCCTTTTTACCTTCGATGGATTCCAGCAGTGCGGTTTCTTCACCGCAAATATAAGCGCCGCCACCTAAATGGGCGTGCAGATCAAAATTAAAATCGCTGCCAAATATTTTTTCACCCAGATAACCGGCTTCCCGCGCTTCTTTCAAAGCATTATCAAAACGGCTAAAGGGTTCCCAGAATTCACCACGGATATAGTTATATCCGGTATCAGCTCCAATACAAT
>JALSUJ010000204.1 GCA_027071355.1 Gammaproteobacteria bacterium
CTCAAAAATACCCCTGGGGGTATGCATGTATTTCTGGGTGGTCACTCTGGATATGGTGGATTCATGCATTTCGACTACTTCGGCAACATCGGCCAGTACCAGTGCCCGCATATGCTCTTCACCATATTCAAAAAAGTCTTTCTGAAAGTTAACAATACAGCGAGCGACTTTCAGCAGGGTTTCATTACGGCTCTGCAGGCTTTTAATAAACCAGCGGGCTTCCTGCAGATGTTCCTTAATGGAGTTCATGTCGCTGTCTTTTTTTGCGTTTTTTATCAGGTTTAAATATTGTTCATTTATTTTAATGGTGGGTGCTGAATCAGGATTCAGTTCGCAATACCAGTCACCCTTAATTTTGCGGACATATACATCCGGTGTAATATAATGCGGACGATCATCCGAAATATGACTACCGGGTCTGGGACTGAGGCTTTTTATCAGGCTGATAACCTGACCCAGCCGGTTTTCGTCCAGTTTCATACGTCTTTTCAGGGTTGCAAAATCACGGTTTGCCAGTAGTTTCAAATGTCGGGAAACCAGAATTTTAGCTTCCTGCAGCCAGGGTGTTTCAGCGTCCAGGGTTCTTAACTGCAAGAGCAGGTTTTCCTGCAAATCACGGGCTCCAACTCCTGGGGGATCGTAGTTCTGTATTTGATGTAAGACCGCTTCGAGCTCATCCAGTTCAATTTCCTGTTCAGCTGGAAATGAATCCATTAACTCTTCCAGGCTCTGGGTCAGGTAACCGGCCTCATCTATGGTGTCAATAATTGCGTTAGCAATTTCCCGGTCGGTGTCACTAAAAGGCGTCATTTCCATTTGCCAGAGCAGATGCTCTTTCAAGCTGTCCTCAGTTTTACCGTTATTTTCAAACAGGTTGCTGTCATCTCCATTCCAGCTACTGGTATTGCTTTGTCCGGCAGTATAATGGCTGCCGGGATCATAGACATCATCCCAGTTTGAATCAGTGGACAACTCATCTGGAATGTTATTTTGAGTATTTTCGAAATCAACCTGATCGGTATTGGCTTCAGCTATAAAATCATCGCCGGCCGCATCATTGACAGTATTAACAGATTCGTTGCCTGACTGCAGAGGGGTATCCTCAGATGATTGATTGTCGGTATCAGAGCCTGGGCTGTTTTCATCGACTTCAAGCATGACATTGCTGTCCAGTGCTTCCTGTATTTCCTGCTGAAGATCGAGGCTGGACAATTGTAGCAAACGTATCGCCTGCTGCAATTGAGGCGTCATTGTAAGTTGTTGACCCAGACGTAGTTGAAGGGATTGTTTCATAAATTACAGCGTTATTACCTGCCCATTTAAAGTTGATGTCCTTTAGTAATAAAAATAGTGTCTACTGGCTAAATAATCAATGCGTTCAGACTTTTTATTTCTCTATGTATAGATAGTAGCGCAAATTATGTGCCATTGCAGTTGATTGGGATCAAAAAAAATAGATATTTTTTTAACTTTATTTATTCTTGTTAAAAATCAATTGCTTATATTTTGAAGTTATCACCCAGATAAACCTCGCGTACCCGTTCGTTAGTTAAAAGTTCATCCGGTGAGCCTTTGGCAATAACTTTACCGTTGCTCATAATATAAGCTCTGCGACAAACGCTTAAGGTTTCACGTACATTATGATCAGTAATTAATACCCCGATATTTTTTTCCGTCAGATGACAGATAATAGACTGAATATCACTGACGGAGATAGGATCAACGCCGGCAAAAGGTTCGTCCAGTAGAATAAAGTCCGGTTCCATAGACAGGGTGCGGGCAATTTCCACTCGTCGACGTTCACCACCAGATAAGCTTACTCCCATGGATTTACGAATATGAGTGATGCTGAGTTCATTGAGCAATTGTTCAAGGTGATCCCGGCGATCCGTACGATTTAAGTCTTTTCGGGTCTGTAATATAGCCAGTATATTTTCTTCAACTGTCAGTTTACGAAAGATGGAGGCTTCCTGGGGCAGATAACCAATTCCCTGTTGGGCTCGTTTATGAATGGGCTGGCGGGTAATATCCTGTCCTCGACAGAGTATCCGCCCGCTGTCAGCTTTTATTAATCCTACTACCATATAAAAACTGGTGGTTTTGCCTGCCCCGTTGGGACCCAGTAAGCCGACAACCTCCCCTTTTTGTAAAGAGAAAGAAACGTCATTAACTACCTGACGGGATTTAAAGGATTTATTCAGCTTTTCAGCCCGAAGTTCTACAAGTTTAGAAGACATAGACAGTTTACTTATTGTTGCTTTTTGGCTGGATGGTCACTTTTACACGGCCACCGGATTTAATAGGCTGACCATCTTTATTTTTACGGCTCTTGGCTACTACCGTTTCGCGTTTGGTATCATAAATTATTTTATCGCCGCTGAAGGTATCTCCGGCCTGCCAGACATAGGCATTTTTCAGCAAATGAATTTTATCTTTCTTCAAATAATAAATCATGGTGCGGGCTCGTGCTCGAAAATCCTGTTCCTTGCCTTCCGGTCTTTGCTTAAAGGTGGCCAGTTTTCCTGTTTTTCCAACGGCAACTGCTTTTTCCAGGTCCTTGTTTTTGTCATTATATAAGGTCAGTTTATGCGCTTTAATAACCATACTGCCCTGTACCAGAACCACATTGCCGGTATAGATACTGATCCCTTTGAGATCATCAATGTCTGCGGTATCGGCTTCCAGTTCAATGGGTTGACTGCGGTCACTGGCCAGAGCTAATACCTCCATAGAATATAAAAGTGTAAAGCACATTAAAACCCCAGTCAGGCTGATGGGTATCCGAAACCATTTTTTTACTTTCATTCTATGACCGTCCTCATTTCTTGTTTCGTTTTGCAGCTATATGTGTGGCTTTGACATGATTTAATAAATAATAATGTTCTTTGTCCAGATAGGCTTTCATACCTATGCCGGTAGCAATTGTGGCCTCAGAAGTGATTTTAACGGCTTTGTCAGTTTCAGCATAATCTCTGTCAGGCCAGATAGTCAGTTCTGGGGTTTCCAGTCGGGAATATTTATTTGATTCACTTTTGTGACGTTCAATAACCGTATGACCTTTTAAAAGAACTCGGGTTCCATCCTTATTGATCCAGCCGCGATCAGCATTCACCAGAACCGGTGCTCCAACGGCCCGGAACAGCGTGATGATCGGGGCAATTATTTCGGAGTCTTCTTTATCGGGATAATGGAAGAGTTGTTTGCCAATAATCTTGCTTTCAGGTAGCCCATTGTCACCAAAATCTATAATGGTGGTATTGTTAAAAAAAGTATCGGCAACGGTTTTATGGGTAGTCTGATCGGGGAAAACAACTTTTGAACCCTGTCTGACACTGGAATTTATAATAGTCCAGGTTAAAATTATGGCTGTCAGGGGAATGACCAGCAATAACAGCAGAAGCTTTTTATCCATAATAGTGAGCCATCATAAATTACAGGTAGACTGAAAATTGCTCTTCAAGGGTACCCTGAGCTTCCATCAGTAATTCGCAAACGTCACGTACCGCACCATGACCGCCATTATGTGCTGTGGTCCAGTGGGCCATTTTCTTAACCCGTTCATGAGCATCGGCAACAGCAATGGACAGGCCAACCTGTTTCATAACCGGGATGTCCACCAGATCATCACCCACATAGGCAGTCTGTTCAGGCGTCAGCTGCAGCTGCCGGCATAAGTCTTTAAAAGCCTGTATCTTGCTTAACTGTCCCTGAAAGAGCAGATCAATGTTTAGATTTTTCATTCGATGTCTGACCACCTCAGATGTCCGGGCAGTAATAACAGCCAGTGGAATACCAGAATGTTGCAGCATTTTAATCCCCAGACCATCGCGGGAATGAAAAGCTTTGTATTCCAGACCGTTATCACCAAAAAATAGACTGCCATCGGTCATAACACCGTCAACATCACAGATCAGTAGTTTTATTACTTTCGCTTTTGCAAAAATATCCTGCATAGGGGAATTTCCATTACTTATACACTTTGCCGATATAGTACAAACATATAGCCTATATAACACAGGAGTAAAATACTAGCTTCCAGACGATTAATTTTTCCTTCACCTTTAAAACCATAAGCAAATAGAAACAGTAATACCGAAAGAAACAGCATAAACGGGTAATCCCGTTCCAGGACACTGGGTTCCAGAATGGCACCGCCCATAATACCCGGAATACCTAATACACCCAGTAAATTAAACATATTGGAGCCGATAACATTCCCGATGGCTATATCGTGTTCATTTTTCAGAGCGCTGGCTATGGAGGCGGCCAGTTCCGGCAGACTGGTACCGATAGCCACAATAGTCAGGCCGATAACCAGTTCACTGACATGGTATTCATGGGCAATATTAACGGCCCCCCAAACCAGCAGTCGGGAGCTTAACAGCAGAATTACCATACCGACAACTAGCCATAAAAGTGCTGCACTGGTACTCATACCACTGGGAATTTCTTCAGTAAATTCGGCTATCAGTGGGTCTGTTTTGCCGGACTGTTTTTTTTCTCTTAAACCCATCAGAGTAATAAAAATCATCAGGGCAAACATACCCAGTACCAGTACGGTGCCATTCGCCCGGCTGAGTTCACCATCCGATAATAAGGCCCAGGCAATCAGCATAATCAGGAACATAATGGGGTATTCACGTTTGAGGATTTTAGAGTTAACCCGTAATGGGATGACCAGAGCAGTGATTCCCAGCACCAGTGCAATATTAGTAATATTTGAACCCAGGGCATTGCCAATGGCAAGATTGGGAGTGCCGTCGTAAGAGGCTACCCCGGATACGATCATTTCTGGGGCGGAAGTACCAAAGCCGACAATGGTCAGGCCGATAATAAGAGGAGATACTCCGAAGTTGACAGCAATACCGGATGCTCCAATGACAAAGCGATCGGCACTCCAGATTAATAATAAAAAGCCGCCCAGAACTGCGGCAATACTTAATAACATGCTATTTTCCTAAACAATAAAAAGCCCCACAGCAATAACGAATGCTGCGGGGCTTTATTTTAACAGGTTACAGGTTTAAGTGTCTGAAAATCTACTCTTCAAAATCTTCAATAATGACTTTTGGTGGTTCGCCGTCATAGATCCTGTTCTGACGCCACTGGTAATAGGATTCACGGGTAAAGATATAAGGATCAAGTGCCAGCTGATCCCTTAAGTCGGTGGTTTTAAGTAATACCGCCCGGGTATCCACTGCATGGGTAGCTGCCAGGGCCAGTGTCGCAGATGCAGGACTGACCAGACTGACAGGATTGGTGAAAAAATCCACCACCAGAGAGGGGGCATCCCGGACACTGCTGGGACCTAGAAGAGGTAATACAATGTAGGCTCCGGAACCTACGCCCCAGTAACCCAGAGAATCTGCAAAACTTTCTTCGTGTTTGGACATTCCCATAGGGCTGGCCATGTCAATCAGACCAAAGGCACCAAAAACAGTATTAACCGATACTCTTAAGACATCCGAACTCATCTGTTCGCCTTTTAACTGCAGGCCATCATTAAAAATAACGACAAAATCGTTAAGATTACTGAAAAAGTTATGGGTACCCGTCTGTACCGGAGAGGGTAGTTTTTGATAACCCTGAGCCACCGGTTTTAAAATATGACGGTCAAAGCCTTCATTAAAATTATAGATAGCTCTATTGGCCGATTCCATGGGGTCACTGACATCGCCGTCTTCGGTGACAGATGCGCAACCACTACCGGATAAAACAGCCATTATAATCAGCAGGCTGAACAGGGGGTTAAATAAACAGCTTAAATTTTTCATAATCTCGCACTGAATTTGGTCAATCTGATGCCAGGCCAGTGTTGTTTAATGGCTTGCAGAAGATAACGGTATTTCCTTATATGTTTAGTAGTACTTATAATAGCAAAATACTATAGTAAATAAATACCACTGTTGCATAAAGTTGACAAAAGGTAAAAAAAACAAAATTAATATTTAAAAACAGTTTGTTAAGGTGTGGCTAAAATCCTACAACTTATTTTGAGTGAGTACTTTACCGCTATTTTCCCGGTAATTTGAGATTTTAGCGAGCACTGACCTTAATTTTTTTACAGAAACGGCACTGTCGGGTGGTTACCAGCTGGCCTTTTTTAATATCAAAATGATTTTTGTGAATAATATCCCAGTGATGAAAACCACTTTTACACAGAGTATGGGCCCGGTTCTTTTTTTGTAACTGCTGCTTTTTAAATTGATCAAGTCTGGTAATATTGCTCATCTTGGATTGAACTCGGAAAATGAATCTTTAATGGCGGATTGTAGCATTTATTTTGGTATTTCAGGACTTAAGCACCCTGATCTGGTTAATAATTTCTACCCGGAAGATTTACCTGCCGACTGGTATATTGATTATTATAGTAATGAATTTGATTTATTACTTAGCTCAGCAGCTGATTTTAGCCAGTCGAAGGAATCGGCAGAGGGGGCTTATTTAATGAATATTATTGATGAGCTGCAGGATAGTATTGAGGACAAGACTTTTTTATGTCTGCTGGATATTAAAGTCCCGCTAAAACAAACGTCATTATCAGAGTCTGGCAAACTGTCTGAAAATATTGTACTGCTTGGTACTGAGCAGATATCTGATGAGTATGAATCAGTCAATGATTTTCAGTGGCGCTGGTCTAAAGAATCTGTTGTCCCGCATAGTGGAATTTTGTGCCTGGTTCGGTTCACAAAGAAAGTCGTTGCCCCGAAGGCAATTAAACAGCTGATTGAAACCATACGTGAATATGCAGGAACACATGGTTTTAGAACTGTTTATGTGGTGTTTGAAGGTGAATCAGTGCTGGAAATTTGTCGTCATGCGATGGTTATTGAAAGTATGATGTAGTGGATAAGCTTAAGAATTTAGGTAACTATTCAGCTCAGCGTAATTTAAACTCCAATAGAGTATTAGTCTGTAAGGGTAGTCTGATTAGCTGAGTAGTTACCTTTTTCTACTGTAAATTGATACAATAGCCCCCTTTATAATCCACTGTCAAGAAGCCCATGACCTCTCAGACCAGTCTGACCAATATTCGAGAAATCCCGTATAATTATACGTCTTTTTCCGATCGTGAAATTATTATCCGTTTTCTGGGAGAGAAAGCCTGGGATGTGCTTAACACACTGCGCAGTCAAAGGGTTACCGGACGTTCTGCCCGAATGTTGTTTGAAGTGCTGGGTGATATCTGGGTGGTTTCCCGAAATCCCTTTATTGAAGATGATCTGATAGAAAATCCTAAACGTCGGGATGCCCTGCTGGAAGCGCTGCAGCATCGTTTAAAACAGATCAGACTGCGCTCAGATGATAATGAACTGGTCCTGGAGCTACTGGCCAGTGCTGAAAAAGCGGTCCAGGAATTTAAAGGCTGGTTAATAGAGAGTGAAATAAAACGCCGCAAGGTGTTTAAACGGCTGTCCAGAATCACCCGTAAAGACAATATCTGTTTTGACGGTCTGTCCCGGGTCAGTCATGTCACCGATGCCAGTGACTGGCGGGTTGAATTTCCCTTTGTAGTGTTAACTCCAGATACCGAGCAGGAAGTCCTGACTCTGGTACAGGTCTGTATTGAACTGGGTCTGGCTATTATTCCCCGTGGCGGGGGTACCGGTTATACCGGTGGAGCAGTACCCTTAACAGCCAGTTCGGTGGTCATTAATACCGAAAAACTGGATGCTCTGGGCATAGTGGATTTTCAGTCAGTTGACGTGCAGCCGGATCCAGATAAACAAATAAGCACTCAAAATGTGGCAACCATTGCGACCGGTGCCGGTGTGGTTACCCGCCGGGTATCTGAACGGGCTGAAGAAAAAGGTCTGGTGTTTGCGGTGGATCCCACTTCTCAGGATGCATCCTGTATTGGTGGTAATATTGCCATGAATGCCGGTGGCAAAAAAGCCGTTATGTGGGGAACCACTCTGGATAATCTGCTGTCCTGGAAAATGGTGACTCCCGATGCCCGCTGGATGACTATAGAACGGCTGGAACATAATCTGGGTAAAATCCATGAAGTGCAAACAGTACGCTTTCAGATCACCCGTTTTGCAGCTAATGGTAAAGATATAGAAAGCCGGAATATTCTGGAAATCCCTGGCAGTGAACTGCGTAAACAGGGACTGGGCAAGGATGTAACCAATAAATTTCTAGGTGGTCTGCCCGGTGTTCAAAAAGAAGGCTGTGATGGTATTATCACCTCAGCAGTCTTTATCCTGCATAAAATGCCACAGCATATTCGTACTGTCTGTATGGAATTTTTTGGTTCTGATCTGAGTCAGTCAGTGCCCGCGATTGTGGAAACTATTGATTATTTAAAAAGCTGTACTGATGTAGTTCTGGCCGGTCTGGAACATCTGGATGAGCGCTATATTAAAGCGGTTGGTTATTCCACCAAATCCCCCAGAGCAGAGCTGCCTAAAATGGTGCTGCTGGCAGATATTGCTGCGGATAATGAAAACTCAGTGGCAGAGGCTGCCTCTAAAGTTGTACAGCTGGCCAATGCCAGAAGTGCTGAAGGCTTTATTGCCACCAGTGCAGAAGCGCGTCAGTTTTTCTGGCTGGACAGAGCACGAACAGCGGCTATTGCCTCACATACCAATGCCTTTAAAGTCAATGAAGACGTCGTTATTCCGCTGGATAGACTGGGTGAGTACACGCTGGGTATTGAGCGCATTAATATTATTCAGTCCATAAATAATAAACTCAAAATTGTTGCAGCGGTTAATAACTATCTGCATAGTGATTTACAGATCACCTCGAAAAATCCTGAGTTTGAAGGCTCAGAAGAAACTCAGACTATTATTGAAGATAAAAAGCAGGCGGCATTTAAGCTCATTGATACCGTTCGCCAGCGCTGGAATATTATGCTGGATAATCTGGACACGCTGGTGACACAACTGGCTGAGCAGATAAATCTGGAATCGCTGGCGGAAGATATTCAGAGCCTGGAACAGCCCACTTTTTTTGATTTACTGCAAAAGAGGATTTTGCGGGTTTCTTATCGAAGCGAAGTGGAGCAGCCCTTAAAAGAACTGTTCAGCGGTTTAAATCTGTCTGGTGTTAATGAACAGCTGGATAAAATTCATGCTCAAATTCGTCCGGGACGCCTGTTTGTAGCAACCCATATGCATGCCGGAGACGGTAATGTGCACACTAATATTCCAGTTCATTCTAATGACTATGAAATGTTGCACACGGCGGATAAAGTCGTGGCAGAAATTATGGCGCTAGCTGAATCACTGGGCGGGGTTATTTCTGGTGAGCATGGGATTGGTATTACCAAACTGCAGTTCCTGGGTGATGATGTCCTGCAGGCTTTTAAAACCTATAAGGAACAGGTTGACCCGGATAATCACTTTAATCCTGGTAAGCTGATGAAAAACGCCGGTTTACAGAATGCCTATACACCGTCATTGCAGTTATTGGAGCAGGAAGCGCTGATCCTGGAGGCCAGTGAGCTGGGTTCCTTAAATAATGAAATTAAGGATTGTCTGCGTTGCGGGAAGTGTAAGCCAGTGTGTAATACCCACATCCCCAGAGCCAATTTACTCTATTCACCCAGAAACAAAATACTTGGTACCGGTCTGATTATGGAAGCCTTTTTGTACGAGGAACAGACTCGCCGCGGTATATCCCTGCGTCATTTTGATGAAATGAATGATGTTGCAGATCATTGTACTGTCTGCCATAAATGTTTGAATCCCTGCCCGGTTAATATTGATTTTGGGGATGTTTCCATTCACATGCGCACTATTTTACGTAATCGCAAACAAAAACGTTTTTCGCTGATGGGCAAACTGGCCATGGCCTATTTGAATGTCACCGATCCCACCAGCATTAAAATAATGCGCAAGTTAATGATTGAATGGTCTTATAAAGGCCAGCGTCTGGCTCATCAGGTGGCACGTTATTTCGGCCTGCTGCCCAGAGGCAGGCAGCCGCATGTTACTCATGGCAAGGCTCCCATAAAAGAACAGGTAATAAACTTTGTTAAAAAACCCATGCCGGCAGATATCCCGTCGCAGACAACCCGGCAGTTACTGGGGATAGAGGACAATACCACAATACCTATTTTGCGGGATACGGCAAAAATAACGGAAGAATCAGATGCGGTATTTTATTTCCCCGGTTGTGGTTCAGAAAGGTTGTACAGCCAGGTAGGTCTGGCAACTCTGGCCATGCTCTATAATGCCGGTGCCCAAACAGTACTGCCGCCGGGTTATTTATGCTGTGGTTATCCTCAGACTGCAGGCGGGGAAGAAGCCAAAGGTCAGGAAATTTCCACGGATAATCAGGTATTGTTTCATCGTATAGCTAATACTCTGAACTATATGGATATTAAAACTGTACTGGTATCCTGCGGCACCTGTATGGATCAATTGCTGCATTATCAGTTTCAGCAAATTTTCCCTGATTGCCGCTTACTGGATATCCATGAATATCTGGCAGAAAAGGGTTATACGCTGAATGCTGATCAGCAGGAAGGCGGTTATATTTATCATGACCCCTGTCATACCCCGATAAAAACCCATCAGCCCTTAACAGTTGCAAAAGATCTTTTAGGTGACAATGTTATTTTATCGGACCGTTGCTGCGGCGAATCCGGTACTCTGGCTGTGTCCAGACCGGATATTTCCACCCAGCTACGTTATCGTAAACAGGAAGAACTCAATATAAATATCAAAACCCTGGATAATAACAGCTCTGATAATAAAGCCATTAAACTGGTGACCACCTGCCCGGCCTGTCAGCAGGGCCTGAACCGTTACCGGGGTGAAACTGGCATGACCGCTGAATACATCGTAGTAGAACTATGCCAGAAAACCTTAGGTGAAAACTGGCAGAAAGACTTTATTGAGCAGGTCTCCCAAGGTGGGATTGAGCGGGTTTTATTGTAAAAGAGTTATTAAGTAAGGCATTTTCTTTATGCTTTTACTTAACACTAAAAGCCCTCCTTAACGCCATTAGGTGTGCCTACCAGTAATACATCGGCCGGACGCATGGCAAATAAACCATTGGTTACCACACCAACAATATCGTTTAACTGTTCTTCCAGCTTAACCGGTTCCATAATTTCCATGCCGTGAATATCCAGAATGACATTACCATTATCCGTAGTAAAACCTTCTCGCAGCACTGGCTCACCGCCAAGTTTAACAATTTCTCGGGCTACATAACTGCGGGCCATGGGAATAACTTCGACCGGCAGGGGGAATTTACCCATATAAGAAACCAGTTTGGTTTCATCCACAATACAGACAAACTTATCCGCTACAGCCGCAACAATTTTTTCC
>JALSUJ010000205.1 GCA_027071355.1 Gammaproteobacteria bacterium
GTGTTTGTATATCCATTGCCAGACATAGCCGCCGGGTAATTCATAACCGGTTCTCAGGTAATTGTAGACATTGATATTGCTGACTGTCCAGCACATCAGGCCCATGCTTTCCTTATAACCGCAGATTAACAACTGGTCATGCTTTTGAATCTTAAAATTTTCATCCGGTAATAAAAAATCTTTAAAACGATTTTTTTGTGATGGATTAGTCCGCATGGATTTACGATAGCGTGATATTTCCTTTTTTCTATGTATCAGTAAGACCACACAATTTAAGGATTTATCCCGATTTCTTGGATGACGCAGTATTTCACTGAGAGTGATTGTACCCTTATTTAAAAAATAAGCCACTGCAGGTGTCTGCTGTTCAGATATTTCCAGCATCCAGGTATTTGGTACATCTTCTTCAATAAAACTACTGATACGACTGATTAACAAATTAGCCCATTCTTCTTTCTGTCGTCTGGCCAGTGACAGAAAATTTGCCAGCATGGGAGTTTTAATAATCGATAAAATTTCTCCGGCAATAATACTGGCTGGCTGCATAATAAAATCCAGTTCGGCCTTATTAAAAACCTCCTTATTATGACTATGATTCTGGCGTGCAACAGTAAATAATGCACTTTCCTGCACAGGCAGGTCATGATGCCCTGCCTCATCATCTACCAGTAAGTGATAGCGGCTGTTAAACTGCTGATTCTGCTGACTGGAGCGATAGTATCTTTTCAGCTCATCCTGAGCAGTAATAATAATAGATAAATTATTAGCATCATTATCAGTGCCCGCTACAATAGCAACAGCTTCTGTTATTTTGGCTGCACGTAAAGTAATCGCTTCAGTACCCCGGCCATGAATGGTACCTTCCGGAGCATCTGTCATATCCGGCATGGCTTCAATAATACAGGTTTGAATACCAACATAATTAAGATGCCGGGCCACCGCTTTACCAAAACGCCCATAACCGCAAATAACCCAGAGTCCTTTGGGTGGATATAAAGGTTCTGCTCTAAGCATAGCGGGTTTATGATCGCTCTGGTCTTCTTCCTTCTGATAATGAAGCTCATCATCATCTTCTTCCGTCTGATGAACATTAGTTAACCATTCATACACCAGATAAGCGCTGGGTGAACGCACAGACAATGCCAGTCTCCGGGCAAACACCTCATAAGGATTAATAATATGAGTCGTACCAAAAGACGACATATTCGTTTCTGCCTCATGAGTCTCTGCACGGCAGACCAACATAAAATCCTTATCGTCAATCACTCTTTTTTTACTCAGCAGACGAGTGGTAATAGCAATTTTTAGATTAATATGATCTTTATTGGTCAGGGCAATCACGCCCCGGCAATTATCTCTGGTCAGACCCGCAGCCTCAAGTACATCAGGATAAGACGCATTACCAACCAGAGCAGGAATATCAATATAGGGTTCATTAATTAATAAATCATCTATACGCTCTGGATCAAGATCAACTACTACCGATAAAATGTGATTTTCCGCCAGTTCATGTGCCAGCAGTTTACCGGTATCACCATAACCGCAAATCAGATAGAACGGTTCCTTAATCCGTTTGATTTTTCTACGAAACTCATTTTCCCTGAGAATTCTTTTAAAGGTCGGGTTTTGCAGGGTGCTTAAAACAGAACCGATACTATATAACCAGATGGTTACGGTTATATAAATACTGAATATCGTCCACATTCGCTGAGCATTAGTAAACTCATAAGGAATTTCACCAAAACCAATGGTAGAACCCATAAAGCTGACAAAATAGAAGGCATGAAAAAAACTCATATGCCAGACATTACCCTGATCATCCTGACCAGGTACCAGCACAAAACCCAGTATCACAACCGCATAACTGGTTATTAATAATAATAAGGGCAATCTGATCCGTTTGAGAAACAGAAAGATAAGATTATTCATTATCTGCGAACTACAACAGTTTCAATAACTAAAAGTACCACCGAGGTAATATTGGCAATTAATGCACCGCCGGAAACAGAGACAATTGTGGCCATTATATCCGGTGTTACGCCACCGTCAGAAACATGCTGAGAATACCCCCAGATAATGGCGGCAGCCAGTAAATGGAGATCGGCTACCAGACTGGTTGCCAGTAAAACCGAACCAATATGCGTTCTATCACCCAGTTTAATAATGGTCGCAATTAAACTGATAATAATGGCTGAATATAATTCCATAACATGGTGATGAGCCGGGTTATCAATATCTCCTGCAAAAAAACCAAAATTAATGGTCAGTGCAAATACAATAAAAAAAGCAAAGGAAACTCTTTCAAAATCCATACAGTCCGACTCCAGAAATTAGAAACTATACGATTAAGTATAGAAGGAATTACAGGCAAAAAAAAGCGGTGTTTAACACCGCTTTTTTAAATAAAACAATCATCAACAAAATTAATCTGTTTTTGATTCCGCTTTTGATTCCAGTGCAGCCTCCTGTTCCAGACGCTCTTTCTCCTGTTGCTCCATAGTCAGGCGTTCGGATTCTTTACGACCCAGAGGATCAGCAAAGTTATCGTTTAGGGCTTTAACAAAATTATCTGCCTCATTACGAACCCGTTCAATCGTCTTACGGGCTCTGCGCCCCCAACCTGCAGGATTAACCGCAAAAACACTGCGCAACGGATGTATATTTTTTATAAAAGCTGCCGCGATGTTACCCGGACCATTTTCAGTCGGCAGGGTTTTAACGATTTTATTAGCTACCTTACGACGTACCCAGAAATGAATACCGGCAAACACTGCAAAGACAACACCGGCTGTTAGCCCCTGAATAATCCGACTGTTTTTAAAACTTTCCAGCCAGGGCGGTTGAAAAGACCAGTCAGCCCAATAACCAGCATAAACGGATAAACCAATAAGCAACGCAATAAGTAAACCATATAAGATCCCGTCATAGATCAATACCTTGCGATACCATAATTCCATAGCCTGCTTAATTTTAGGAACGGCCTGCTGCTCAATCTGATTAGCGGTATTTTCCAGGGCTCCAATAATACGATACACCCGTTCGACACTGACCTCACTCATACGATGTTTGATTTCACCCAGATCCACGTTCAGTTTTTCCTGATAACGCTGTTTGAGGTGTTCATCCTCAATAGGCTGGGCCACTTTCTCATTATAGATACAGTAAAACCGGCCGGTAGACAAGCCGGTTTGCACAATGGCACGCTGCCAGGCCGCAACCACTTGCTCGGCATTATCTTCCTTGGCAGTTGAATCCATCTGATTAAGA
>JALSUJ010000206.1 GCA_027071355.1 Gammaproteobacteria bacterium
GGGCTGAAAATAAGAAAAAAGGCAGAATAAAAATACCCGCACTTAAGGGAATTAATAATTCAGGTGACATATCAGTATATTGATCAGCCTGAAAAGTAATTAAAATAATCAGAGCATTTTTATAAACATTATCGTTAAACGCACCAAAAAACTGCGTCCAGAATATCGGAGCAAAAAATTTACTGCTCATTAAACTGCTAAATTTCATATTGAATACCGGTTTAATAATAAAATTAACAATAGCACACAATTAAACACTGCTCAATAATAGATCTTAATATTAGTGCCTGATCGATATTCTGAAATAAACATAGATATAAGACCCCAGACTTACATTTCCTGATTTTATAAGCGAATTAAACATAAAATTGCTTTATAATTTAAATAAAGGAAAATTGAACAGGAGTTTCTTATGAACTGGTTTTTTGGAAAAAAGAAAACAAACACCAGACTTAAATCACGATCCCCGATAACCCGCAAAGACAAACTGCTCAAACTTGCACAATCTGATTCCTACTATTCAGTCAGCATTACCCGGGCCGGTTGTCAGGCATCGTCACAACTGATTAATAAGAGTTTTATGTTTCAGGATGCACCGACTCTACCATTAGCCAATTGCAATGCAGAAAATTGTACCTGTGAATACCTTGGCCTGTTAAATCGTCGTAAATACCAACGCAGAATAAAGGAACGCAGAACATCTTTACGGATGGATGAAGATAGACGTAATAGCGGAAGACGTAGGGATGATGAAGTGTGGAACCACTTCAATCTTTAAGTTTATTAACCCAGCACCTCTTAAATCCTCGTCCTTCTTAAGATCAAGAATAGCAGTGACCACTATTACCCAAAAGCATCATTTTTAAGGCAAGCTGCCGGTTTACTTTTTTGGTCAGTGATTTGAAGATTTTATAAACAAAAGATCATATAGCAATTCTGCAATTTTGTATCGATAGCGGCTATATTCAGGTTTGTCGAGCATAATAACAAAGGGAAACATCTGTCCATCAGGTGCTAACATAAATCCTGCAAATGTAGCAACACCTTTTAATGTTCCAGTCTTTGCCAGAAACTTTTCATCATATCCTCTTAATAAATAATAATAAGGTTCAAAGTGCTGCAGGATACTGATCATTTGTTCGGCAGTAAACTGATTGAGTCTTGAAAGTCCTGAACCTTCAACCAGAGTAAATTTTTTTAGCCCTATGATATTGCTTAAATAATGACTTAAGGCTTTTTGTCCTTTGTCCAGATCCGCTGGAATACCATAAGATCGGGCACCTAGAATGAGTAATAACTGATTAGCTGTAAAATTATTGGAATATTGCAGCAATTGTTTAACTATCTCATTTAACGGTCTGGAATAGTGAGTATAAATTTTACTACTCTCCGGCGGCAATATTTTATGCACAATCGTTAATGGCTGTTCAAAATGAATGTCCTGCTGCTGTAATTTTATCTGCAGTAATTCTGCAAAATATTTCAGAGTTAAGCGTTCCCTGCCCCCCAGGTTAATACGGTGTTTACCAGTTGAGATATTTTTGGCCAGCAGTCTGGCCGTGCTGGTTAGAGGTGTCTGAGATTCTGCACTGCTGAGTTTCCCCTGTCTGGACTTATGCACAAAAATAGTATTAAAGTTTACAACCAGTGCTCCAATAGCGGCATCATAGGGATTGTTACTACTGGATTGCCCATTTACTTTTTGCTGTGCTTTAAAAAAGCTATTATCCAGCCAGATCCCTTTGAGCGTCCTGTTTTTCAAAATAGGCTTTAAATGCCGGGCAATATCAGACAGGGATTCTGAAACCAGACTCGGATCGCCATACCCTTTAATAACCAGGTAATTATCACGGCTTAAATAAAATTCGGTGGCTATTTTATAGTCCTCTCCAAACGTTGTCAAAACAGCATCAGCGGTCGCTAATTTAAGAATAGATGCAGGGACCATAGCTTTATCCGCATTATATGCAAACAGAACTTTTGAGTTTTGATCCACTACCAGAGCTGAACCATTTTTTAAATATTGGGTAATTTGACGGGTATTAGAAGCAGATATTTCTGCCCTGAGAGGATGTACAGGCAGTATTAAAAACAGGCAGGCAATCAGCAGCGGTATAAGTTCCCATACAGACGTACGGGAACCATAACAGCTGCAATGATCAGGCTGCTTTATGTTCATAAAGATGAACATCACGCTGAGGATAAGGAATACCAATACCGGCTTCATCCATTCTCAGTTTTACTGCTTCATTGGCATCAAAATATACATTCCAGTAATCCGCGCTATTTACCCAGACACGCACAAAGAAATTGACACTATTGTCAGCCAGTTCACCAACCACGATAAGCGGTTCAGGATCACTCAGCACCCGCTCATCTTTATTAACAATATCCTGTAAAATTT
Organism: Gammaproteobacteria bacterium; assembly: GCA_027071355.1. Classification (GTDB taxonomy): domain Bacteria; phylum Pseudomonadota; class Gammaproteobacteria; order GRL18; family GRL18; genus JANELJ01. Next base: position 2,405 of record JALSUJ010000206.1, read on the forward strand.
CACGTACCTGTTTTAAATCCGCATCATAAGATACCCCAACCACCATATCAACCCGACGGGTCTTCTGAGTGGAGTAGTTAATGATATTATCACCGCTTAATTTGGCATTAGGAACAATAATTGTCTTATTATCAGGTGTTTTTAAAGTGGTAGTAAATATCTGAATATCATCTACTTTACCGGTTACCCCTGCGGCTTCAATCACATCCCCCACTTTAAAGGGACGAAAAATAATCAACAGAAAGCCGGCAGCAAAGTTAGATAATGAACCTTGCAGAGCCAGACCAATAGCCAGACCAGCGGCACCTAATATAGCAATAAATGAAGTGGTTTGAATACCCACCTGTCCAAGAGTCGCCACCACCACAAAGACCATCATTGCCATATACACGATACTACTGGTAAAACTGACAATCAGCGGATCGACATGAGTCTTGTTCATCATCCGGGTAACAAGACGTTTTAACCACTTAGAAAGCAGTTTACCAACATAAAAAATTACTATGGCAGCTAATAGTTTAGGGCCGTACTGCATCAGTAAATCCATACCTGCCTGTAATAGCTGACTGGATTTATCAGGATCCATCAGACTACTAACCTGTTCGACGACATTCACCGGTTCTACAGCAGCGGCTGCATCCGTTACATTTTGTTGCGCCATTAAATGGCTCCTTATTCAGCAATTTATTTAAATTATCAGGGACTATAGCTTTTATATGCAAATCCAGTACCTGCAGCCATTCACTATAAAATACTTTAATTTACAGTGAGTAGTTACTAAAATTAAATGTCTTCAGCTATCATATTAATCGCACCACAGGGACATTCAGTATCACACATACCGCAGCCTTTGCAGTAGTCATATTTAAACTCATAGCCCTGTCCCTGGCCCAGTTTTCGGATAGCATTGTCAGGACAGATCCCGTAGCAGTTGTCACACTCAAAACAGTTACCACAGGACATACATCGACGGGCTTCATATTTGGCGTGCTCCGGTTCCAGGTCACCCACCACTTCAGCAAAACCACTTTTGCGGCGTACCGCATCCAGATGAGGCTGAACGGTTCTAGGAGCATCGCTATAATACCAGGGTTCCATTTTATCAAAGCTGGCTACTTCATTTTGGGGGGCGGGTTGATATACTTTTCCTGCCAGCCAGGCATTAATAGCCCTGGCAGATTTTTTACCATGGCCCAGTGCTGAGGTGACTGAACGCTGTGACGGTGCTGCATCTCCGGCCGCAAATATACCTTCCTGTGTGGTTTGCATAATGCTGTCAACTTTAATGGTGCGTTCCTGCAATTCGATGGCTGTAGAGTTTTCAAATAAAACCGGATCAACATTCTGCCCGATAGCAAGCACCACTACATCAGCTTCAAGCGTTTCATATTCGCCGGTACCCACAACTCTTAGCTGCCCGGAATGATGCTGTTCGCTGATTTTCATTATTTCAAGGGTGATCTCATGCCCATTAACCGATTTAATGGTTCTCAGATTGATCACCTCTGAGCCTTCTTCTATAGTTTCTATGACTTCAAATTTATGTGCAGTCATATTGTCCGGATCTTCCCGGCTGATCACTTTGACATCCTGTGCCCCCAGGCGGACAGCGGTTCTTGCTACATCCATGGCTGAGTTACCGCCGCCATAAACAACAACCCGGCCAATTAACTGGTTGGGCCTTTCCAGTTCGGTATCACGCAGGACTTTCAGCGCATCCAGAACCGGGATATCAGCAGCGCCTTCAAAAGTGAGCATATTGGACTTTTGAGCACCCACACAAATTAATACCGCATCAAATCCACCGGCTTTTCTGGCCACTTCAATATCATCAACTTTGTGATTAAGAACGATCTCTACCCCCATATTTTCAACCCGATAAATTTCGGCATTGAGTTTTTCTCTGGGCAAACGATACTTGGGGATACCATAGCGCAACATGCCACCAGGTTTTTCTGCAGCTTCATAAATTGTCACCGCATGACCAAAGCGTCGGAGATGGTAGGCAGCAGAAAGCCCCGCTGGACCGGCACCAATAATCATCACTTTTTTACCGCTGTCTTCACCCGCTTCAAACTGCCAGTTATTTATAAGCCCCTGCTCACCGATAAATCGTTCAACAGAATTGATACCCACTGGCAAATCCAGACTGCCCCGGTTACAGGCACCTTCGCAGGGGTGATAACAGACCCGTCCCATAATGGCAGGAAAAGGATTGTCCCGGGTAAGCAGCCGCCAGGCACCTTCATAGTCTTCTTCTTCAGCCAGACTCAGCCAGCCCTGAATATCTTCACCACTAGGACAGGTTTTGTTGCAGGGTGGCAGTCGGTCCACATAGACCGGGCGCATAGAACGCCAGCTACCAGTTTTATTAAGATGGCTGCTGCCAACATCCAGAGTAATGGCAAAGGGTTTATGCTGTACGGTCATAATTTTCTTTATCCGGTTTATAGCAGATTAAAACGTTTAATATTGCTTTCAGCAATGGCGCGTATAGCATCTAGCTGATGGGTATTATGTGGCTTCAGGACATGCGCAAAACGTCGCTGCAGTTTCAGATATTCTTCAACGGGAATACGATAACGAATTTTGGTTGAGTCTGTCAGCTGACCATTTTCGGCTTCAAATAAGGGCACCAGTCCGCATTCAACCCCCATTCTGGAGAGTTTAATGGTAAAAGCCGGTTGACTGCCCCAGCCTAAAGGACAGGGTACATTAATATGAATATAACGAGCACCTCGGAAGGTCATGGCTTTTTCAACTTTACGCTCCAGGTCATGTAAATCATGAACAGAAGCAGTGGCCACATAAGGTATTTCATGGGCCATAGCGATAGTAGGAAGATATTTACCGGTGTTAAATGAACTGCCCGGATTATCGCCTACGGGCATAGTAGTGGCTGTTCTTGCAGCCGGAGGTGTAGCACTGGAACGCTGTACACCAGTATTCATATAGCCGCCATTATCATAACAGATATATAGTACATCATCGTTTCGATCGAACATACCTGACAGACAGCCAAAGCCAATATCAGTCGTTCCACCGTCACCGCCCTGAGCAATAACCCGCGTTGTGGTATCACCTTTAGACTTAAGAGCAGCCGCAATCCCTGAAGCAACGGCCGCCACATTACCAAACAGGGAATGAACCCAGGGAATAGACCAGGCTGTTTCCGGATAGGGTGTAGTAAAAACTTCCAGACAACCCGTGGCATTAGCCGCAATTATTTTATTGTCGGTTGCACGCATTGCCGCATCAAGTGCATAACGTGCACCCAGAGCCTGACCGCAGCCCTGACAGGCGCGGTGTCCGGAATCCAGAGAATTGGAACGTTCAGTGGTAGCCTGAACCGTACGGAATTCTTCATCCAGCAATCTGTTACCAACGGTAAAGGTTCCTGTCTGATAGAATTTAACCGTTTGCCGATCCGAGGGATTCAATGTACTGGTATCCTGTTTATTCATTCGATGCCCTTAGCAATATATCTATAGTTAAAGTGTTTTAGATGCAGAAACAACACCCATATCTCTGAGAATGTTTTCTGCCACCGGCCCTGAGCTTTGTCCTTCCTGCTGTCGACGTAATTCCTTAACCACGGTAGTGCCTTCAAGATCCAGAAAGACTTCTTTATCCAGCTCTCCATGCATGGCACATTCTACAATTTTGCCTAATGATTTTTTCGTAATGGTTCGACCACCCAGACCACCGATTACCGAGCTGATTTTCAAGTCATTACTGACCGTTGCCATATGTATTTCACTGGCCAGAACGCCCCCCATTCCTACAGCAAAACTTTTTTCAAAAATAATAGCCTGTTTTGCATTGCTCAGAGCTTTACTGATGGCATTGCCCGGGAAGGGCCGAAAAGAACGCAGACTTAAAATACCCACAGAATGCCCCTCTGCCCGCAACTCCTCAACAAGTTCCTGCATAGTACCGACAACTGACCCCATAGCTACAAAGACTATTTCGGATTGTTCTGCATAATAGGACTTTATTAAGCCACCCGAATCACGACCAAAAATTTCCTGAAATTCAGCCGCCTGCTGCTCAATAATAGCCAGTGCTTCCTTTTGTTTATGATGAGCCAGGTAACGTACCTCAGTAAAAGCATCAGGCCCTACCATAGCACCAATAGATAATGGTGCATCGGTATCCAGTTTCTGTCTGGCCACAAAAGGCGGCAGAAACTGATCAACCTGTTCCTGGGTGGGCATATCTACCCGGGTAATGGCATGGGTTAGAATAAAGCCATCCATATTGACCATGACCGGAAGACTTAAGGCTTCTGCCAGTTTAAAAGCCTGAATATGGACATCCAGTGCCTGCTGATTACTTTCCACAAACAACTGGATCCACCCGGCATCACGCACAGACATGGCATCTGAATGATCATTCCAGATATTAATGGGAGCACCAATAGCACGATTACCCAAAGTCATCACTATCGGTAAGGACAGCCCGGAAGCATTATAAACAGCCTCCATCATAAATAATATCCCCTGACTGGCAGTTGCCGTATAGGTTCTGGAACCGGCTGCCGAAGCACCAATGCAGAAACTCATGGAGGCAAATTCGGATTCTACATTTTCATAACTGCAGTTTTTTAACTGCCCGCTTTTGACCAGAGTACTGATATGTTCCACTATATGAGTTTGCGGTGTTATGGGATAACACGGCACCACTTCAGGACGACAAAGCGCAATAGCTTCTGCGACTGCTATAGAACCACTGATTTGACGTAACATTTATCAGGCCTCTTGTACTTGTTCAAGTTTTTGTTTAATAAGATTATAACCCGCTTTAGTGGCAATAATATTAGGGTCGGCAATACGTTTGGGAAATTTTTCCAGAATTGCTTTTTCCAGCGCCGGTATATGTACCATATGGCTTAATGCGGCAAAAGCACCCAGCAGAACGGTATTGGGTTTGGGTTGTTTTATGTATTTTAATGCCAGCTCTGTAGCCGGTAGTGTAATAACATGATTAGGCGGATACTTATTTGTCATCTCTTCAATACCCAGCTGCTCAGGTGTTTTAGCACTGTTAATTAATAGATAACCATCCGTATTGGCACCTTCAAACACATTTACTGCATTAAATAAAGTGGGATCCTGAATGATCAGCATATCGGGTTCCATGACCGGCTCTCTGGAGGTGATCCGCTGATCACTGATGCGTGCAAAGGCCTGAACAGGTGCCCCCATACGTTCTGAACCAAAGCTGGGAAATGATTGGGAGAACTTTCCTTCTTCAAACGCTGCAACAGATAAAAGTTCTGAAGCGGACACAACGCCCTGCCCGCCTCGTCCATGAATACGTACCTGAAACATAAGCTGTCCTGTGGTATTGGAAATGTTCTAATATTAAAGTACAAAACGATCCAAAAGTCATCTGCTTATTTAAAATAACAGACTATTTATATTACCTTATAAAATTCAGGTTGTCCTTTCAGCCCTGCATCTTTATAGTCATTTAGTAATGCCTCAACCAGTTGCGCCTGAGTCAGTTGATAATCGTCATCATAAAGGCCCTTATTTTTTAGTCCAGAATAAAGATAATCAAATAATTTTCTAAGTGCTATCTGATGTGTTTTTTTTGAATAGTGATACAGCCAGTCACTAAAAATATAAAAACGCATAAACGCATACTGGTTTAAAAACAGCTTTAAAGTATGGTTAAACTGTCCTGAATTTGCAATCAACTCCCAGTATCGGGCAAAACGAAGCATTTTCTGCAGGGTAAAAAAATCGACCTCTGAAGTGGAAATAATGCCATAAGGGGCTTCAGATTCATATTTCATCGCATAGATTTCCGTATGACGAATTAGCGGCGTTCCCCGTAGACGTTTTAAAATTCCTACCTGGATATCATGGGGTTTGAGGGCATATAATGTATTAAAGCCTCTACCAAAACTATCCAGGTCCTCTCCTGGCAGGCCAAAAATTAAATCCGCATGAATATGCGCATTTGAGTGTGTTCTTAGCCATGTAAGATTAGCTATAGTTTTCTCATTATTCTGTTTACGGCTGATAAGTGACTGTACTTGCGGGTTAAATGTCTGTACACCAATCTCAAACTGCAGACAGCCTGAAGGAAATTTTACTATGGCTGCTTTTAGTTGTTCCGGTAAACGATCCGGGATAATTTCAAAGTGCAGAAACAGCTTCTCATCCAGCCGTTGTAAAAAGAAATTCAGTATTTTAAGGCTGGTTTCAATTTTAAGATTAAATGTCCGGTCTACAAATTTAAAGTTTCTGGCACCCCGTTGATACAATTGGTCCATCTCTGATAGAAAAATATCAATATCAAAAGGCAGGGCTGTTTTATCCAGTGCCGAAAGACAGAACTCACATTTAAAAGGACAGCCTCGGGAAGCTTCAACATATAACACCCTGTTTTTAATATCTTCATCAGTATAATGCTGATAAGGCAAAACAAGCTGCTGTAGTGGGGGTTCCTGAGAAATAAAGATTTTTTCCGGCTGCTTTAACGGCTTCTGTAACAGTAGCTGGCAGAGTTTACCAAAAGCAGTGTCCCCGGCCCCGATTATTAAATGATCTGCCAGTTTAAAAACCCGCTGCTGCTGATATTCATAGCTGACTTCCGGACCGCCAATAATGATTTTAATATCTGGTGCAATGGTTTTTATTAAGGCTATAATTTGAGTGGTATGTTGAGTATTCCAGATATAAATACCAAAACCAATAATCCGGGGTTTTCTAAGCAGTATTTTTTCAACAATTTCAGCCGGTCGTAGATGAGTGGTAAATTCAAGAATGGCCGCTCTGAACTGTAATTCGTGTAGATTTGCATAGAGATAGCGCAAACCGATTGATGCATGGATATAACTGGCATTGACTGTACACAGCAGTATATCTGACTGGACTAAATTCATTTAAAACAATAAAACCTGACTGTTTATAGCATAACAGTCAGGTTTTAAACTACCTTATTGTGCTGGAGCATAAGGACGCTGATATGGAGATCCATAACCACCATAAGGGTTTTGATTATAGTAAGGATTGCCATAAGCATGCGGCTGAGGTTGCTGATAATAATTGCTACCCCGGTAAGGATTATTATAGGGATTATTGTACTGGTTATTGTACTGGTTGTTGTACTGGTTGTTATTGGGATTGTTATTGGGATTGTTATAAGGATTGTTATAAGGATCAGCATAAGGATTCTGTGATTGTGGTTCTGGAACTGGTGCAGGTTCCACAGGAGCTGCTGTAACCAGTGCTTCCTCAACTTCCACTGTTTCAACAGCAGGTGCCGGAGCTGTGTCATTCTGAGTATCTGCGGCAACAGGCTCAGACTTTGCTTCTATGGCAGCCGGAGCTTCTTCAACAGGAGTTCTGGTCGCTGTTTGTGCTGTATTGGAATTTTCTGTAACAGGCTGTTTAGTAGCAGCCTCTTCCGGTGTTTTTTCCTGCAAAGGAACAATGGCTGTAGTTACAGTAGTTTTCTTGACTACTTTTTCGACTATGTCAGATTCAGGTGTGGAATTGGTAGCAGGGATCGTTGCTACAGGAACCACTTCTACCGTTTTAATATTTTCAATATTAACGATAACAGGAGCCATAGCTTTTGAATCGGTGCCATTATTACTGGAAGAAATTAATGTGTTATCGCCATAACGCTGATTAATATCATAGGACACATAAAACCCCATACCAATAACAAGGGCCAGCATAACTATATAAAAACCCATGTCAGATGTCGGTTGAGGTGTTGATTTTCGGGCTTTTTCTTCTGAGCCCATTGCTCCCATCTTACCAAGAGTATCATTTAACTTTTCACTTGTTGCTTTATCCATGCGCCTCTCCATTTCACATTAAATTAAAATTCCCAGGGACTTTTGCAGCCCCTGATACAAATTATTATCCTGAATATACTATCCCAACCGGGATTTAAAAGTAAAGAAAATGCTAATATGTAACTGCTCAGCGTGTTTAGAAAAAGATGAATACGCTGAGTAGTTACGCTAATATTAGGAGCCGTTTATTTTGCAGCTATAGACATACTCATAGTATGTGTTTCACCCGCCGGCAGCAGAATAACATTAGCAGCCGCATTAGCCGCTTCAATACATAACATGGACTGCCAGCTATTTTTCGACATATCGGCCATATTCTGTACATTTTGTGCCCAGGGGTTCCAGATAACGGTTGAACATGAGGATTGTTTATTTATAATTATTTCCCGTTTAAGCTTTTTGTCTACTAAAGTTATCGGGTGCTGGGTATCAATATAGATTCGATCCATAGTATCTTTTAAACTAAGTTCTCCGCCCTGTCGGAAAACCCTGTTTTTTAAAAGTTTATCAATATAATCGGTATTATCCAGGCCTTTTACACTCACCTGTTCAATATCCTCCACATAAAAATAACTATGCAATGCTTCACTGATCCGGGCAGGATATTTACCGCTATTTTTACTGATTAAATCAATAGTCAATTGTTCCCCAATCACAATACGAATACTCAGCTTAACATCAAAGCCGGTCTGTAATTTCTGATATTTTTCACAAACAGTGTTACAGGGCATTTTTAAAATAATTTCAGTCGTATTATCAGCCAGTGTTTGTACCGAGCGGACTTTCCACTGAGCTATACGCGCATAGCCATGTGCCGGTAATTCCGGGATGGATTTATTACCACCAAACCAGGGCCAGCAAATAGGGATCCCGCCGCGAATGGCTTTTCCTGCTTTAAAAACGGCTTTTTTACTGACCCAGAATATCGGCTGAGACTGATCATGAGGTTGAAATTCCAGTAATTGAGCACCATAAAGAC
>JALSUJ010000207.1 GCA_027071355.1 Gammaproteobacteria bacterium
CTCTACAATGATTTGAATAATTAGAACAACCGCTGGTTTCAGTGAGTTATTGCTGTTTTTTCTTATCTTAAAATAATAAAAACCAGAAATAATTTGAAAGATTGATATAAAGACCGTGATTTTACTCAATTTTGGTCAATATTACGATGCTTTAATCACTAAACCATAACAATTTACATGAATCATTACGGTGTATTTGTTTATATTCCCAATTTCGCTATTAAATTAGCGATAGCTGTACAGGGGATCCGGGACTGTTGTAGATTTTAAAGCCCCTTAATTTGGTGTGACAAACTGACTTAACGACAGATTTTATCTAATCGGTGAGTTGTTAAGTCGTCATAAAATAAATTTCGGGATGTTATTAATGGTTTAACTCCATTCTACCCAGGTTCAGACAATAGTCCGATACCATATTGACAAACAAATTTTGTTATTGTCTTCATGTAATGTAATTAATACGTGCCTCCTGTATAAAGTTTACAGGAAAAGTAACAACAGGTAATGCCTGGTTCTGTTTAACAGACAGCTTATTTAAAGTCTGACAGAATACAGAAACTGTACTCTAAACCTCGGGGTTGTTACAGCCTCTTATATTAATGTTTAGCAAGATGCAGCCATAATTGATTAAGGAACAGAGCTATTTATCTATTCCTTAACCTGGAACAGTGAGTTTGCAACTGATTATTTCAGGTGTAAACCTATCTGGATATTTATTATTAAGTACCAGATAAGCAGGTGGGCTATATCGCCTGTCCGTCAAGGGCCGGCATACTAGAAATATATCCCAAAAGCGGGAAAATCATTGATCACTCCTGCTTAAATATCCAGCTAACTGGTTGATTTTACTTAATTTACCCTGTTTTAACTTTTTTTGATTTTTTTAAATTTAAACTTTATATAGTTGAGCCAGAATTTAGAGCCCTACTATATGAAAAGAATGTTATTTAACGCAACACAGCCTGAAGAGTTACGTGTTGCACTGGTTGATGGTCAGAGACTGTTTAACCTGGATATTGAAACCACTCAGAGAACTCAGAAAAAAGCCAATATTTACAAGGCCCGTATCACCCGCATAGAACCCAGCCTTGAAGCTGCCTTTGTTAATTATGGAGCAGAGCGCCATGGCTTTCTCCCCTTAAAAGAAATTTCCCGTCAGTACTTTAAAAAATCTGTTGAACGCGGCAAACGGCCCAGCATTGCAGAACAACTGCATGAAGGCATGGAACTGGTTGTTCAGGTAGATAAGGAAGAACGCGGAAATAAAGGGGCAGCATTAACCACCTTTATCAGTCTGCCCGGCCGTTATCTGGTGCTTATGCCTAATAATCCAAGAGCCGGTGGTATTTCCCGTCGCATTGAAGGTGAAGAGCGTTCTGAACTCAAAGAGAATATGAGTCAGCTTAATGTCCCTGAAAATATGGGTTTGATAATCCGTACTGCAGGCATTGGTAAAAGTGCTGAAGAACTACAGCTGGATCTTGACTACCTGCTGCATTTATGGACAGCTATTGATGAAGCATCTGCTGAACGCAAGGCTCCATTCCTGATTTATCAGGAAAGCAATATCGTTATCCGTGCCATTCGTGACTATCTACGCTCTGATATTGCCGAAATTATTATTGATGACGAAAAAACCTATAATGAAGCTTATGATTTTATGCAGCGAGTCATGCCTCAGCATCTGCATAAGGTTAAACTTTATAATGAAAGTATTCCTTTATTTTCACGTTATCAGATAGAAAGCCAGATAGAAACGGCCTTCCAGCGAGAAGTAACACTACCTTCCGGCGGTGCCATTGTTATTGATCATACAGAAGCTCTTATCTCTATTGATATTAACTCTGCTCGAGCTACCAAAGGCGGCGATATTGAAGAAACAGCACTGAATACCAATCTGGAAGCCGCAGATGAAATTGCCCGTCAGTTACGTCTGCGGGATTTAGGCGGTCTGGTGGTTATTGATTTTATTGATATGAGCCCTGCCAAAAATCAACGGGCGGTTGAAAACCGGATGAAAGAAGCCCTGAAACTGGATAGGGCCCGTGTTCAGGTAGGACGTATTTCCCGCTTTGGACTACTGGAAATGTCTCGTCAGCGTCTAAAACCATCACTGGGGGAATCCAGTCAGATCACCTGTCCCCGCTGTAGTGGTCATGGAACCATTCGTGGTATTGATTCTCTGGGGCTGTCAGTACTTCGAATCATCGAAGAAGAATCTATGAAGGAAAATACCGGACGGATCCTGGCACAATTACCCGTTAATGTGGCTACTTTTCTGCTCAATGACAAGCGGGATATTATTAGCGAAATTGAAAGCAGACAGAAAGTCACCGTAACACTTATCCCGAATGAAAGTCTGGTCACCCCTCATTACCGGATTGAACGTATTCGCAATGAAGAAAACATGACTGAACAATATCAGGTCAACAGTTATAATTTTAATCATGTTTTAAACGATGATGAAGCCAACGGACTGATCAGCGAACCAGTTCCTTATGAAGAACCAGCCGTTAAAGCACCCACCAGTATTAAAACAGCGAAACCCAACCAGCCACTGACTCTGGTCAGACGGATCTGGTCATCATTGTTTAACCGTGGTGATGCTGAACCTGATGCAGTGCCACTGGAACAGGAAACCAGTACAGCCAGAAAAACTCAGGTCCAGAAACAGCAAAATCGCCGCAATACCCGTAACAACAGGCCGGACAACCAGAGAACCAACGACAAACAGCGAGATACTCGTAAACGTCCTCAAAAACAGAACAGACGTTCTGACAATAGACATCAGAATTCCAATCAGAGTTCTACTAAAACCAACGCCCGAAAACAGGAGCAGACTAAAGCGGTGGTTGCAGAGGATTCAGCTGCTATTTTTTCATCAGGCGATAACAAGGATGCCGCAGCACCTAAGAAAGCGGCTAAAAAATCATCCACACGAACTCGTAGAAAATCCGATAACCGAAGTAAAAAACCAGCAGCCAAACAGGAACAAAGCACTGTCAGCATCGACTCTGCTACAGAGACATCCGGTTCTGCTTCAGAGCAGTCAACCCATAAGGATATGGCTGTCGCAGCGACCCAGGATTCTAATCTGCCGCTGCCTGTTGAGTCTGACTCTGAAAAGACAAATGATAATGAGACTCAACAAAATACTGCACAAAAAACAGAAAGTGAAGTTTCCGTGCAGGATGATAACCGTTCTACCGATGATAAAATAGCTTCTGAAAAGACCACTAAGAAACCTTTACGAGGTCCTGGAGCTCGTCGTAACAGCCGTAAAGCAGCACCTAAAAAGAAAGCGGTTGCCAAACACGATTCTATATCTGCTGAAGTTCAGAGCCAGACAGATAATGCTGCGGCCGAAGTTCAGATAGACACCGATAGTAAACCAGCTAATATTGTGAAGGAACCCTCTGATGACAGCATATCAGAAAAGCCTCCGACAGCAGAAACTTCCAATAATGAAGCTGCTGCACCTAAAAAGAAAGCTGCTACTCGAAAAAAATCTACCCGAAAAAAATCTGCTACTAAAAAGAAAGCGGCCAGAACTAAATCTGCAGACACTTCTGCACCCTCTTCTGCAGATCCCTCTACGACAAAATCATCCACTACAGAAAAAGTTGAGAAGGCTTCTGAGGCTAGCATAGCTGCAGACAATCCAGCTCCTACAGCAGAAGAAGGAAGTAACACACCGGAAGTAGCCAAAAAACGTTCTCGACGTCGAAATAGAACATCAAAAACCACAAAAGCGGCTCCAATGAGTGTTTCTTCTGCCAATGCATCGCAACTGGTTGATAAACGCGGTAGTCGAAAAAAGAGCTAATTTAATCAGTGCTGTCTTTTTTTGATGTCAGGCAGTACTGATTTATTTAGGTTGAACCTTGTATATTAAATATACAAGGTTCAAGGCTTATATTATGGTAGCAGAGTTTATTTGCGGCAAATTAAATTTTTTGTCATAAGTTACATTGGTTAGATATAATCCACCTGATGGTGCAGTGACGCCGCCTTTTGTTCTATCTCTGGCTTCGAGGACTTCCAGAGCCCACTCCGGTTCCTGTTCACCACAACCAATTGTCATTAATACTCCGGCAATATTTCTAACCATATGATGTAAGAATGAATTGGCTTCAATATCAATATAGAAATATTCACCTCTTTGTGACACCTTGAGAAAATAAACTGTTTTAACAGGACTTTTTGCCTGACATTTAACTGTCCGGTAAGAATCAAAATTATGTTCACCAACAAAATATCTTGCAGCGTTCTGCATACGCTTCAGATTCAGAGGTCTGGGGTCCCAGGAAACCTGTTGATGGAGAAAACTTGGACGTATAGGCCTGGATAAAATAACATACCGATAACGACGTCTTTGAGCAGAAAAGCGGGCATGAAAATCATTTTCAACCGGATGAGCCCATAACACACTGATGGTATGATCCGTAAGATAACGATTACTGCCCAGCACCCAGGAACGCATTGAACGTTGTGCCTGAGTCTCAAAGTGTATAACCTGCTCTGTTGCATGCACACCAGTATCTGTTCTACCTGCTACCTGACACTGACTAATGGCTTCATTGGCTATCTGACTCAATGCCTGTTCCAGACGCCCCTGTACAGTGGCAACATCACCAACCTGAATCTGCCAGCCGCAAAAGGCAGCACCATCATACTCAATTCCCAGGGCAATTCGCATTATTTTCCCGTATTTTTATCCAGGTTAAACAGTTACAGGGTGAGAAATAGTAATAAACAAAGTCCTATAGGAATAAAAAATTGTGTCAGCCCGGGGGCCGGCAAATAATCAATCGTATATTCTTTACCTGAAGTATTCTCAGCCTCTGTCAAAATTTCGTGCAAAATTATACCAGATTGACGGGTCAGATGAAAAAATGCCCGTTTTTTAGATTGATAATACTGTCTAAATGAAAATGGACTATCAGAGCTGGTATCTCTCTGTTTTTTTTGCTGCTGATATTCTGCCAGCTTCTGGTTCAGGTATTCAATATATTCAAGTGTCATAACAGCTCTTAAAGCCAGTCTGTTAATATTTATTTTTAAATAATTTAAAGGGTAAAACAACCAGCTTAAGGATGACAGGATCTGCTCTTTGGAAGTGCTTTTCAAATACAGATTAACAGCAAAAATAATCAAAATAAGCACACTTATTCTAAACAGACCAGGAACAAGACTTTCTGCCAGTAGACGAGCAGATAACATTGCTGCTATCGGTATTGGAGAAAAAAACACATAGACCAGCAGGATAGAAACAAAGAACAGTTTTAAGCGTAGAAGCATGGTTATGGCTGGTTGCCATAATAGTTTATTTTGCAAATAAAACGGGAGCATTAAAGCTCCCGTAATAAACAGGGTCAGAACACTGCCCTGTGTTAGAAAAAACGCAACCGAAATCAAACTAAGCAGCTTAATAACGGGATGCATGACAATTTATGAGCTGGCCTGGTCTAATAACTCCTGTGCCTGTGTTTTCTGATCGTCATCACCTTCATCAATGACTTCGTTAAGAATACTGGTGGCAGATTCCATATCACCCATGTCAATATAGGCCTTGGCCAGATCCAGCTTGGTGCCCACTGCATCCAGTTCAGGGAATTCATCATCCAGTTCGTCAAAACTTGTGTCATTGTCAAGCAGTTCCAGATCATCTTCAGAAGAATCTTTATCCATATCCAGTTCAAAACTGTCATCTGATAATTCAGCGGCTAGATCATCATTCAGTTCCTGGCTATCCTCCAGTTCAAGACTGTTTTCAAGTTCAAGACTATTTTCCAGTTCAAGACTGTTTTCAAGCTCCAGGCTTTCTTCCAGCTCCAGGCTGCCTTCTAATGCTTCATTATCAGAAGATACTTCTATATCATCGTCTGCTGTTTCTATATCCAGCAAATCTTCCGCATCAAGACTCAATTCATCATCACTGATATCATCTAGCTGCAGAGAACTTTCTTCGGTTCCCATTTCTTCAAGCGACAGCTCAGTATCCGAGGTGTTTTCGTCCAGTTCAAACATATCATCATCATCGATATGATCACCAGATCCCGGTTCCTCAAGCTGTTCGATATCATCCAGATTTAATTCTTCACTGTCTTCTGTTGTCTCATCAGAATCAATATCAATGTCATCCAGTGACATTTCATCAACAGACTCACCTTCGATACTGGCATCAGTATCCAGGTCACCCAGTATGGAGTCATCTTCATTAAATTCAATTTCAGTAGTATCCAGAGTCAGTTCATCATTAAGATCATCCAGGGAAAACTCATCTGTTTCTGTACTGTCGGTAATGCTTTCCTCTGTTTCTGCTGCAGTACCAGATTCAAATGAATCAGGCATTTCAATATCGACACCTAATTTTTCTGCCCACGATTTGGCACGCGTCCATTCAGACGTTAACTCATAATCATCATTGGCTTTAGATAAGACATCACGAACTACATCAGCCTGTATAGCAAAAGCATCTTTCTGATTATCCCCATGATAAACTTCCAGCAGTTTCATCTGATAATCAACACGAGCAGGCTCTTTATCTATTGCAGTTTTAAGCAATTCTTCGGCCTGTTGATAACGACCATAAACCATAAATACATCTGCTTCCGCTATAGGATCGGCTTCTGTATCATCAGGCTGCAGAGTTTCCATATCATCAGATGAAAAATCACTCAGGAAAGATGTTTCGGTATCGGAAGCAAGCACCTCAGTACCGGAATCTGCTGATGAATCAGTACTTTCTGTTGCAAATTCACTATCATCCATAGCAATTTGTGAATCCAGAATGCTTTCTTCAAATTCATTTTCTTTCTTACCCCGTCCACGCAATCCCAACCAGGCCAGCAATAAGACCAGTATGCCACCGGCACCGGCAGTATAAGGTAGATTTTTATCGCTTAACAGAAAGCCAACGGGATCATCTTCCAGAGTCGGTTCGTAAGACTTCACAGTTTTAGGTTTAGGAGCTGCCGCTTTCTTTTTCACAACTTCAGATGCAGGCTTTTGTACGGGCTTTTCAACGCCACCCTTTTTAGCTTCACTCTGAGCAATAGCCATAGCTTCTTCAGCGGCAGAGGACTGAGATTTATCCGCATTGTTTGTTATAGTTTCAACTGTTTTGACAGTTTCTGTAACATCCGCTTCAGCATTTGACACATCACCAGTCGGGGTTACAGACTCAGCTGTTCCAGTATCAGCCATTTCCGGCTGTTCAACCTTTTCAATGCCAACAATTACTTCATTTACTGTCCCATCGGCTGATTCAATTGTTTCATTAACAACCTCCTCAGTTGTTTCTGTAGTTGTTTCTGTAGTTGTTTCAGTCTCCGCAGAGGTTTCTCCCTGACCCTGCATTTCTTTTTGCTTTTGTAAGGCTGCAAGACTTTCGTCTTTTAACTGCACTAGTGAGGTTTTGGTTTTAAGAATTTTTTCCAGCTCCTTGATACGGGCTTTAAGCTCCTGATTCTCAACCTCTCTGGATTCCAGCTCTTCACTGGTTAGAGCCAGCTTCTCTTTTAAATCTTTAGCTTCAGTGGCTAGATTTCCCTGCGCACTTGCTGAATCAGTGTCTCCGGAAGCAATTAATTTTAACTGCCCGTCAGTGGCTTTTTTATTGTCACCACTGCGATCACTTCTATCCACTGGACTGGCGGTACTAACCTGCTGTTTTCTGGTTTCTTTCCAGTTCTGATATTGGTCATGAACCTGACGTTGTGCAGTGCGTCGATCAAGCTGTGTAAGAGTACCGGCATCTTTAATTCTGAGTACATAACCGGCTTTCAGGTTATTAATATTATTGCCTACAAATGCATCAGGGTTATCTCTTAACAATGCCATCATCATTTGATTAACAGTGACATCAGCAGGAGCCATTTTTTTAGCTATATTCCATAACGTATCATTTTTCCGTGTGGGACCATAAACAAGTTCTCCAGTGCCGGAATTATAGCTGGAAGCTGATTGAGCTCTTGATACGGTAGCATTGGAGGATTGCGTGCTACGCCTGACCTGGTACGACCTTGAGGTCGTGGCAACAGATGGTGTTCTGGCATTTGTTTTTACAAACTCTGGTGGATCCACCAGCATTGTATATTCGCGTAATAAACGGCCTGAACCCCAGTTAGCTTCAATCAGGAAATTGGCAAAAGGTTCCTTAAAAGGTTTACGTGTTGAAATGGAAATATAATTTTTACCATTTCGTTGAACAACCTTAAAATGGAATTGTTTCAGATAATCACTAAATTCTAAATTGGAACGCGCATAGGCTTTTCTGGAAGCCAGACCTACATGAAGGGAATCCAGATCTTTTTTAGTGGCAGAATGCAATTCTATTTCTGCTTTTAGAGCCTGATTCAATGTTGAATTAACCTGTATATCCCCCATGCCCAATGCCCAACTGGCTATTGGTGACATTAAGACTGATACAGTACATGCAAGAATTGATTTCCGCACTTGCTGACTCCCTATTTTATATTTTCAGAATACGATATGTTTTCAAACTAGTATAAAAGTACCTGATAAGCAAACTCATGCAGCATAATAAGCAGTGCTGATATTTAAGCATTATCAAAAACTAATTATAGGTGAAAACTAATAATTTTATATGTATTTAGTAAGTGTTTACTTCAGAAATAAAGTAAATAACCGTTTTTTTTGATTATAAACCCTTTTATCCTGCTTTACTAAGGAACTATTAACAATTTCTGTGACATACTCTTACTATATTGTCTTTATTTTTAGTATGTTAAAACAAAAAATTCAAGAAAAACATTAACCAGTTTGCAAAATAATTAAATTTTGCAAACCAATTCACGCTTCCATAATAAAAAAAAAGGTTTAAGCGCCATCAATTTTGCAATATAAAACAACTAAATTGATGGCGCTTAAACCTTTTTTTAACTCGCTAAATAATAGCTTACAGATAATCTTTAATCAGTATTTCTGCAATCTGTACACTATTCAGAGCGGCACCTTTTCGGACATTATCCGCAACTACCCACATATCAAGACCACGAGGATGTGAAATATCTTCACGGATTCGGCTGACATAAACGGGGTCATTGCCTGCACCTTCTGTAACAGCCGTTGCATAACCACCGTCTTCACGAGTATCCAGAATTTCAATACCATCAAAAGCCTGCATTAATTCGGTGGCTTTGGCTGCAGATATTTTTGCTCTGGTTTCTATATGCAGAGCTTCTGAATGGCCATAAAAAACCGGTACTCGAACAGCCGTTGGATTAACCAGGATTGAATCATCTTCAAAAATTTTCTGGGTTTCCCAGACCATTTTCATTTCTTCCTTGGTATAACCATTGTCCTTAAAGACATCAATATGCGGCAGCACATTAAATGCAATCTGCTTGGGATAAACTTCCGCTTTGACTTCTTTAGCATTAAGTATATTAGCTGTCTGAGTAGCCAGTTCTTCTATGGCATTTTTACCGGTACCGGAAACAGCCTGGTAGGTGCAGACATTGATCCGTTCCAGACCTACGGCATCATATATCGGTTTTAAAGCCACCAGCATCTGGATGGTTGAACAGTTGGGATTGGCAATAATACCCCGTTTTTTATAACCGGCAATAGCATGTGGGTTGACTTCCGGTACCACCAGAGGAATGTCATCGTCATAACGGAAGTGAGCGGTATTATCCACAACCACACAACCGGCTTGTGCCGCTTTTGGAGCATATATTTCTGAAATGCTGCCACCGGCTGAAAACAGACCTATCTGGACTTTGGAAAAATCAAAGGTACTTAAATCTTCAATAGTATAATGCTTACCTTTAAAGTGGATTTTTTTCCCTGCTGAACGTTCACTGGCAAGAGGGTATAAATTACGTACTGGAAAATCACGCTGTTCCAGTATCGCCATCATGGTTTCACCTACAGCACCTGTCGCACCAACGACAGCAACATCATATTCTTTAGTCATTCTTCTATTCCTGGCTTGTTAAATTTTAAGCTTTTAATGCAGCAACCACTGCATCACCCATTGCTTCTGTACCTACTTTAATATCACCATCAGTAAATATATCTGCAGTTCTTAAATTCTGATTCAATACCTCATCAACTGCCTGCTCTACTTTCAGCGCAAGATCTTCTGCACCCAGTGAATATCTGAGCATCATGGCGACAGATAAAATAGTCGCTAAGGGATTAGCGATATCCTGACCGGCAATATCCGGTGCTGAGCCATGGATGGGTTCATACATACCTTTTTGATTTTTATCCATAGAAGCAGATGGCAGCATACCTATTGAACCGGTTAGCATAGCCGCACAATCCGATAAAATATCACCAAACATATTTGTGGTTACCATAACATCAAACTGCTTGGGTGCTCGTACTAACTGCATGGCTGCATTATCAACATACATATGACTGAGTTCAACATCCGGAAAGTGCTTACTAACCCGTTCAATCACTTCACGCCATAATTCCGTACACTCCAGCACATTGGCCTTATCCACAGAACAGAGTCGCTTATCACGCTTCATGGCTGTTTCAAATGCCACATAAGCAATACGCTCAACCTCAGATTCTTTATAGATAAGCGTGTTAAACCCTTGTTTTTCACCATCTTCCAGTTCTCTAATTCCTCGCGGCTGACCAAAATAAATACCACCGGTCAATTCTCTGACAATCATAATATCGAGGCCGGAAACAACATCTTCTTTAAGCGTTGAAGCATGTGCCAGCTGGGGATATAAAATGGCCGGCCGCAAATTGGCAAACAGTTCCAGTTCGGAACGTAAACCTAACAGACCTTTTTCCGGGCGTACTGCAATATCCAGTGCTTCCCATTTATAGCCACCAACAGCTCCCAGTAAAACGGCATCAGATGCTCTGGCCAGTTTCAGGGTAGCCTCAGGCAAAGGAGAACCAGTTTCATCGTAGGCGGAACCACCTACCAGTCCATTTTCCATTTCAGCATTCAAACCGAAATCAGAATTCAGACACTCCAGCACCTTAACCGCCTGGGCGACAATTTCTATACCGATACCATCACCGGGTAATACTGCAATTTTTTTACTCATAATTATTCTCAACTATATTATTCAAGGTTAAAACAACCAGGGCGTGATCTGTTTCTGCTGTTCTTCATAAGCACGGATTTCATCAACATGTGCCAGAGTCAGGCCAATTTCATCCAGGCCTTCTAATAAACAATGACGACGAAATTGATCC
>JALSUJ010000208.1 GCA_027071355.1 Gammaproteobacteria bacterium
GTCATAAACCTGAGCAGCAATAGAATCAAGAATGGGGGCCGACAGGCCGAGGGAGGTAAAACTCATAAATAAATCTCAAAAGAAAAAAAGCAGGATTGCAAAAAAGCAATAGTTTACAGTATATAAGTGAAAATAGATATTACTTCCTTATCTGACTGATGAACAATAGATGCTCTAAATAAATAACCATCAGCTGAACTTGTTAATAGTTTTTTCATATAATAGCTTCTCTACTCTCTATTTAAGCGATTTTTTAATCCAGAATAGCGCCAGGTGCGTTTATTTAATGCTGCTTTCCATACCATTTCACTGCCAATAATATATAAATGTTCTTTTGCTCTGGTTAGTCCGGTATAAAGTAGTTCCGGGCTTAATAATGGATACTCCTGCACAGGTAAAACAATGGCCACACGTTTAAATTCTGAACCCTGGGTTTTATGAATAGTCATGGCATAAACGGTTTCAACCGAGGGTAGCCGGGCCAGACTGATTTTTCGGTATTGACCGTCTTCATTTTCAAACCAGGCAGCCAACTTATCATTCTCATCCGGCCATATTAACCCGACATCACCATTAAACAAATGACTGGAATAACTATTCTGAATCACCATAATGGGTCGCCCAATATAGTTTAAACCAGGTCGGATTAGTTTATTTAATAGCGACAATTGATATTCAATGCCTCTATTAAGCTGTTCAACACCCCGTTCACCCACCCGTGTGGGCACCAGAATACGAAAGTCTGCCAGTGCAGAAAATGCCTGCTGTAACGTCTGGGCTGTGGATATTTTTAAAAAATAATGGCGGCAGGCTCTGGACAACCAGGGTTCATATAATGAGTCCGGCAGATAAGATATCAGACCTTTTTCCTTATGTTCAAAATTGATTTTATCCTGTTCATTATTAAGCAGTCTTTGCCAGCTCTCCTGGGCCTGGGCATTAATAACTTCAGCGGCTATTGCACCAATTTCACCGCCAAACCGGCGGCTCTTTGTTAATAGTGTTAAATGACTATAATGACTGTCCTTATTTTTTTTAACATCCTGAGCGCTAATCCGTTTAATTTGTTCTACCGCATCAAGCTTATAACCGGGGTGTGGATGACAGGCGATATCAGACAATACACTTCCGGTTTCAACGGAAGGTAATTGATCCGCATCGCCTAATAATATAAGAATCGCTTCATCAGGCAAGGCTCTTAACACCCTGGCCATCATGGGTAAATCAATCATGGAGGCTTCATCGATCAATAGTACATCACAGTTTAAAGGATGGCTGGAATTATAATTCAGCCTGAGACTGTTCGGATGAAAGCCCAGCAGTCGATGCAGGGTGGCAGCCTGTTCAGGGATAGAGTCTACAACTTTTCTGTCAATGGGTCTGCAGGATAAATCTTCTTTGGCCTCAGTAATAGATTCTTTTAAACGTTGGGCCGCTTTACCGGTAGGGGCCGCCATTAATATTTTTAATGCGCCGTTATTAACTGCCTGCAAGGTAATTAATAGCCGGGTTACGGTATAAGTTTTACCTGTTCCGGGACCTCCGGAAATAATACTTAAACGTCGTCCCAGAGCATTAGCCACAGAGACTTTTTGCCAGTCAGGTTCATCTGTTTCAGACTCGCCTGATGAGGGTTCATTAAACAAATGAGAAAAAATTGCTTTTGCCCTGGACAGAGCCTGAGCACTGACTGCTGTCAGAGTCATTCTGGTTTTTAATATCCTGGCAATTTCAACTTCAAATTGCCAGTATCGGCGTAAATACAAAGCCTGATCATCAAATACAACCGGCATATTATCATCCGCAGCAATAGCTATAGTAGCAAGACAGGCACTGATTTTATCTAAAGACGGGAAGCTATAACCTTCTATTTCCTGTTCAGAATTGGCCCAATAGGTTTTTTTCATCACTTCTTTTATGGGCAGGCAGGAATGTCCCTGCCGCAGTCCCCATTGCAAAGCCAGTAACAAATGGAATAACAATGAATCGTCTGATTTATTCAGTTCAATAGATATCTGGCGTGCCATAAAATAATCTATAGCTTCTATATCATCCAGTTTCTGCTGACATTTCATACTATCCGGATAAATCATGCAGCATTCTCCCTGACTACTTTACCCTGAAAAACTTTATCCAGTTTTGCTAAGAGTGCTGCATCAATAGCAGTATGAAATATCCCGTAAAACTCATCATTGCGGCTACTCATCCCTCTTAAATAAAGATAATAGACGCCACCAAAATGGCTCGCCGGATCATAATCCGCTATCCTTGATGCAAGGTAACGATGTAAAGCCAGACTGTAAATTAAATATTGTAAATCATAATAATGATGTTGATTATTCTCTTTTAAGGCTTGCCAGTGGTAGTTATGAAATTGTTCACCCAGATGAGTGGACTTGTAATCAGCCACATAAAAACGTCCCCGGTGTTCAAAAATCAAATCAATGAAACCTCGCATCATACCGTATAATTGCTGTTTTTCTGGTAAGTTGATCGTTTGTCCATCCCCTCGATGCTCCTCCAGACAGGCAGACAGAAGCTCTAATTTCATATCCTTTATGGGAAAATAAAATTCGGTTTCCCGCAGGGTTTGAGACCAGCCAAGATCAGAGAGTGTAAAACTTTCAGTCTCTGGCTCAATGGCAGGTAAAGGTGTATCCAGACAATCCTGAAGCCAAAGTTTTAGTTCAGACTGGTCAGTTTCTGATAAGCCGCCAAAACGCAGTACCGGAGCTTGCAAAGACCAGTCCTGAGTCGAGTTAAAGTTAGTATGCTCAAGAATATCATGCAGTAAATTTCCGCTGTCTGCACCTTTACGCAAAGAAAAACGTAACAATTGACTGTGATTTTTATTAGCATTATCTTCTGCTTCATCATCAATATGTTCTTTTTGATCCTGGCGTATTGAATATCTGTCTCTTATCAGAGAAGAAAAAGAATTTAGCGACCATTTACAATCAACTGGATGGTTAATACTGGCAACAGTTAATGACTCATTATTAACTTTATTATCTTTTCGTATATAACGTCTGTAATCACTATCATTAATTTTAATAAGAGAACTGCTGCCATTACTGCTATCAACCAGAGTCTGTAATGTTTCTTGCCACATTTCTGCAGCAGAAAGTTTTAGTGTTAATCCCAGTGGTGATAGCTGGCAGTTATCAAAAGGTGCAATTCCAAGATAACAACGGTGGGCAGCCCGAGTTATGGCAACATAAAGCAAACGTATGCTTTCTGCATGACCTTCTTCTGTTGCCAGCGTAATGGCTTTAGTCGTTTGACCAATTTGACATTGCGCCTTACAGGTTTCTATATCATGGTATTCGAAATATTCATTAAGTTGCTTTCCAAAACGTACCGGATCTTTGTATAAGCTGGCAAAAGGGATAAAAACAATGGGATATTCCAGCCCCTTAGAGCCATGTTGTGTCACAACACGAATTAGATTGGCATCACTTTCAAGCCTTAACTGTGCTTCTTCCTGATGCGTCTCCATCTGACATTGTTCGATAAACCATTTCAGTAACTGCTGAGGATGTTTGTATTGTCTGGAAGCCTGCTGCAGTAATTCTGCCAGGTGGATCATATTAGTTAATGAACGTTCATGCTGTGAAGGTTCTGGCTGATAGTCATGGCCTATTAATTCCATTATCATGGATATACAGCCTTTTTTTAACCATATTTCCCTTAGTTTAATGGCTTTCTCACGTTGTTCTTCCCATTCCTGTTCAGAGTCCGGGGCATTGTATAAAGCCAGTTTTCTGGCATTCCCCGCCATTAAATAAGTCGATAAAGCAGCCAGCAAAAGGCTGTCATTTTCCAACTCCAGAATACCTTTTAAAACCAGCAACAATTCTTTAGCCTGCGCACTTTTAAATATATTTTCTTTCTCACTCAAATAAACGGAGGGGAAACCAGCTTTAGAGAGAGATTCACGAATAATCTGAGCCTCTGCCCCTGTGCGGACTAATATTGCAATGTCCTGTTCCTGAAGCGGCTCTTTACCCAGCCTGGCAACAGTTAATAATCGACTTATTTCAGAAGCGCACCACTGAGCCAGAGCCGTTTTAAAATCTTCAGTGGTGGCATTATTTTTTGCTCCGGAAGGATGGTCTACCTCGGACAACCAGCAATAATTAATTGCCGCCAGTTGCTTATTGCAATCAGACAATGGTGTTTTTTCCGCTTTTGCCTCATGGGTAGAATTAATTTTTTCATAACCAATACCATAACCAAATACATCCACACTGTTATCGATTATTTCACCTGAAAAAAGATGATTGTAAGCGCTAACAACATCTTTTACTGATCGCCAGTTAGTATCCATATACCAGTGATAGTCAGCATCATCACGCGCTTTAAGATAAGTAAAAATATCGCCGCCCCGAAATGCGTATATCGCCTGTTTTGGATCGCCAATCATAAATAAGGCGTATTGAGAACTGGATTGCGGATATAAAATATCAAAAATAGCATATTGACTGGGATCAGTATCCTGAAACTCATCAACTAAAGCAACCGGATACTGCTCTCTTAAGGCTTCTATTAAAGCTGTTCCTGAATTACTCTGTAGTTTTTCACTTAGATAAGTAATTAAATCATTAAAATCCATGACCATCTGCTGCTTTTTCAGTAAACAAAAAGTGTTACGGATTTCCTGAATACCTTGAGTGATCAGCTTATAAACAGGGACATTTTCAATCTGTTTTTGCAAATCTTTTTTTCTTGCTGTTAATTTTTTTGTAAAAGAAGTTTTTAGTTCTTTTAAGGGATTAAATAATTGTTTTAGTTCTTCATTAGCACGATATCGATTACCATTAATAAATTTTCCCAGCTGTTCAGGAATTTCTTCAGCATTATGACTATCCAGCCATAACATTATCTGTTCCCATTCGTCACATCGAGCCTGTTCATCTTTTTTTCCATCAACAAGGACTTCAAAAATATAATTTTTATTTTCCTCTAATAATTTTCTGTTTTTTATTTTTTGAGCATAAAACAATTCACCCATAAATTTATCAATGGATTCATCATAATAGATTTGCATTTCATCCTGTTCTGGTGTTTGCAAATCACTGCTTGTTGTCAGGGCATCATAATACTTTTTAAAAAAAGCATCCGGGGTATGACAATTTTTCTGTTCCAGTAAAGAAAATTCAGATTCATGCTGATTGATTTTACGTAACCAGTTCCGTACCGATTCCATTAATAATTCACTGGTATCGGTTTCCATAGATATATCCATGGATATACCACTGGCAAAAGCCTGACTACTTAAAGCTCGACTGCAAAAACCATGAATGGTATAAATGGAAGCTTCATCCAGTTCACGTAATGCAATATTCAGTCTGGTCTCTCTTTGCAATAATTGTTGTTCAGAAAAATTATTATTTATAGCTGAAAAAAAAGGGTCCTCCATAACCAGAGCATCCCAACCCAGCAATGCTGCACGAATTTGTTCCTCAATGCGACCACGTAATTCTTCTGTCGCCGCTTTGGTAAAAGTCATCACTAAAATTTGTTGTACTGTGAGTCCTTTTTCTAATAACAGGCGTAAATAGAGTCGAGTAATATTATAAGTTTTACCGGTCCCGGCACTGGCTTCAATTAGATGACGAGCATTCAATTCTATAGCTGATGGATTGAGTTTTTCTAAATGATTTTTTTTCATTATTTAACCTCCACCAAATTTTCATATAGCGATTGATATATATCTAACAAGTCCTGTTGAAGCTCTATTGTTAACTCAGGAGCTTCAGAATAAAACCATTTAAAATAAGGATCATCATCAAGAGTGGATTTGTTTCTATTACTTTTAATTTCAGAGTTCCAGTCAGAAATTTGTTCTGGTGCCACAGTTAAAGGATTAATAGTTTCCCATTTGTTATTTTCAAATAAGTTTTTTCCTAGTACAGCATGCCATAATGAAGGCTGACATAACCCCTTTGTCCATAGTATGACTAAATTTTCCAGGATTTCCCGTGCTTTAGCCACATCAATCACTGCAGGAATAACAACAGATTTCACCTCCTGTTCCTGCTTATATTTATTAAACTTAAGAAAGAACCCCCGTGTCTCCAGCATATTATCGGCCTCTATCGTAGCCATCAAATGTGTTAACCAGAGTCGTATATCATCTTTAGCTTTACGAGCAGCCGGACGCCAGATAATTAATTGTTTACCATCTTTAAGCCAGTGCAGCTCTGTCTGTATGCTTAAACCGGCAATGCTTACTGCAATTCTCCGGCTAATAATCTGGCCTTCATTATTAATTGCCTGAGTTAATACCGCGGCTTCATCCTGCAGTGTATCAATCTTTGAAAAAGCAAATGGTGATTCTGGTAAAGCACCACTTAACTTATATCTCATTCGGCTTTCTTCAAGAGTATCACCCTCTAATAGACGCTGACAAAACTCATCACGGATCTTATAGTCGGTTAAAGCAGTGGTTGAAAAGGGTTCGGAGTCATCAATATCCTGCGCATAATGTTCAAATTTCAAGTTCAAACGTTGATGACAGAATTCCTTTAACGGGTTGTCAAAAAAACGAACTAATTCTGCCACTGTAATAGTGGGCTCATCCCGTTCTAAGGGGGCCAGTTTAATAAAGTTATTACGAGGTTCTACAGCATCAACGATTCGTTTCCAGTTGGGATCAAAACTGGGATATTCGCCAAGATAACAGTTTTTACTAAAAGGATGTAAGGGCTGTTCTACGAGGCGTTGCCAGCCATAATGACGTTCCAGGTAGTGCATAAGTTCTTTTAGAATAAGACTTGGCTGTTGTTCGCTGTTGTTACGAATATCACGTCCCTGATAGCTCAGGTACAAATTATTTCGAGCAGAAATTAAAGCCTCCAGAAACAGATACCGATCATCTTCACGTCGAGAACGATCGCCTTTTCTGCGTTTACCCTGAGTCATTAAATTAAAACTCACAGGGATATTCTGGCGTGGAAACTTGCCGTCATTCAAACCCAGGACAGCAATAATTTTAAAAGGTATGCTACGCATGGGTACCAAGGAACAAAAGGTGATCTGCCCAGTTAAAAAATCATTGCCGGTATCCGGCACATTAAAATTCTGCTGTAAATAATTGCGTACCACTATATAATCTACAGGCGATGAATAATTAGCCTGTGCGGTATTTTCTGCCAGTGCATTAATAACCTTACGTATCATGGCATCAGCATTCTGCTCTTCTTTTTGAACTTCAAAAAACTGCTCTGATAATTCAATAAGATAGCTTTGCCAGTCCTGTGCCGTTCGTGATCGGGTTAATTCATGAGCATGATACTGCAGCCGTTCCAGTAACTGCATTAAACGGCCCAGTAATACTGCCCTCTGACCCTCAACATGAGGCAGTAATAAACGTTCACCCCAGATCGTTTCAGCATCACTTTGAGCAAAGCCCAGTAACAGGCGTTCCAGACCCCATTGCCAGGTAAATGTAGCGCTGGTGTCATTTAAGCCGGTTCTCTGCTCTTTGTGTAGCGCATTGATCCCCCAGTGAACTGCGGCTTCTTTTAACCACCATTCAATGGTATCCAGCTCCAGGTTATTAAAACCAAATTTAATCTGTATGGCCGGCAAACGCAGATAATCCATAATTTTACTGACTTCAAAACGGCTGTCCGGCAATTGCAAAAGATCAACAAATGCAGCGATCAGCGGCTCAGAATTCATTAATGTTCTATCTGCAATAGAACTGGGCAGACGGGGATGTTTATATGAACCATCACTATCCCAGCGGTTGCGAAAAACAGCTTCGATATAAGGCGCATAGTCTTCAATAGCCGGGCACATAACAATGACATCCTGTGGTTTCCAGTCAGGATGGGCATTAAATTGATGTAATAAATAGTCATGCAGGGCCTGAATTTCGCGCAACTCACTATGACTTGAACTAATCACCAGAGATTTATCATTAACATCAGGTTTTATCAGTTGCCGGGGTTCAGATAAAGTTAAAATATCTCTTTGTATCAGGCTTAATAAAGTCCGGGGATTATTGTGCCCTGAATTCTGACTAAAATCCTCATCAAAAGCACTGATTTCATATCCCCTGAGTTCCTGTAGCAGGTTAAAAAATTCCTTTCCCTGCTGCCCCAGGTTGGCCAGCAGTGAATTGCTTGCGGGTGTCGCATCGTCCAGGCCATTATCTAACCAGAGCTTAACCTTATCTTCGCGCTGCTGACGAGCGAGTGCCCTGTCGCTTTGTATATCCCCCCAGAATTCTACACAGGGATTAAGATAAAAAAGATGAATATTGCACTGAGTCAATGATGACAGGGCTTCAAAAAACGCCAGGGTTTGCTTTGCCATGGTATTAATAGCAAAAATCATAATTTGCCCAGGTAATTGATTGCCGGAATAATCAGCCATAGCTGCAATGGCTTTTTTCTGCAGCATTACCGGATGGCAGGGTTCTTCTGACACCAGTTGACGCCATAACCATGCCTGCCATTGCTCAGTATCTTTATCAATGGCATTATCATTAGTTATACTTTGATTATTTTCCCACAACGCCAGCCAGTCAGGACGAAACAGGATGTATTGTTCAAAAATATCGCCCATTCGTGTTGCCAGTTGAAACCGTTTTAATGGATCGGCCTGATGCTTTTCGTCAGTCCAGTATTGACTGGCCGGAGTACAAACAGGGTTATCTATAAATTTCTGTTCTGACATTAAGGCATCAATCCGCCAGGATAATGTCTCCCTTTTATAGGGCGACTGCCTGGGGATTTCATCTCCCAGTAAGATCCTGGCTATGTCCCAGATAAAACTACCGGGCATCTTAAACTGGTAATTCATGGCAATGCCCTGAATTTCAGCCAGTTCCAGATTGAGCCAGTGCTGCATACCTTTACTTTCAACCAGAATGGTATCCGCGCTCAGTACACCTTTAAGAGTATTGGCAGAAGTCGTATTGTTATCACTGCGATAGGCTTGAACTGCTTTTAATAAGTAGACCAGGTCTTCCATTTTATTGGATGGGTAAACTGTCAGCACGTTTCACCTGTTAAATAAAAAAAGAACAAAACTGGTTTAAACCAGTAATCAATAGTTGGAATTATGAATATAAAATTAGGGGCTGTTGTTTATTTCTACCATTTTTCTGGCAGTATTGGTTATTTTTTTCTGCAGGAATTATGCGGCTATAAAGCTGATCCGATCGCCCGGTCCTGGCTGTATATCAAACCTGATGGGTTAATTATCGATGCTAAGGATTTGCTCATTTTTTCACGATTTTTTAATCAGCGCTGTGGCATCAATATATTTTATATCACTGGATTTACAGCTTGATGAAAGAACCTCTGAATCACTATGGCAATCCCGACCACAACTGCCGCAACCTGCCTGATAGCCGCGATATTGAGGATCTTTTTTAGCCAGCCATTGCTGAAACAGTAGCCAGAAAACACATAAGGCAGGCACTGCCAGCAAGGGGATTATAAAATTTAACATAAACTATATCCTTGTTATCAACTGGCGCTGAACAGACCGGCAAAGCCCATAAAGGCCATTGATAAAATACCGGCAATAATCAAATTAAATGCCGTGCCCCGAATCAGTGCGGGCACATTCATTAACTCGGTTTCTTCACGTATGCCGGCCATTAGTACCATTGCCAGGGTAAAGCCAGCACCCGCACCTAAAGCAAACACCAGGCCTTCGATTAAGTTATAACCTCGGTTAGTAGCAAATATTGCCAAACCTAAAATAGCACAATTAGTAGTAATCAATGGTAAAAAAATACCTAATGACTTAAAAAGACCCGGACTGAGCTTTTTAATACTCATTTCAATAAATTGCACGGTACTGGCAATAACCACAATAAAACTGATTAAACGTAAATAAGGTGCATAAATCAATACGTAGGTGTTTAAAATCCAGGCACACAAAGCGGTAACAACCATGACAAAAGTAGTTGCCATTCCCAGTCTGAATGAAGTTTCCAGCTGTCCGGACACCCCTAGAAAAGGGCATAAACCCAAAAAATAAGCCAGCACAAAATTATTAACCAGCAAAGTACTGATAAAAATCCATATTAAGTTATCCATTATTACTGGCCTCTTCAGCACTTAACTGTTCCAGCTCGGCAACTTTAACAATAAATTGCTTTCTGCGTTCAGTCACCCAGTTAAAAAATAACAATAACAGACCCAATGTTAAAAAACCGCCAGGAGGAAGAACCATAATAACCCAGGGTTCAAAATTTGCACCAAATAAATCAAATCCAAAAATTGAACCGCTGCCCAAAATTTCCCGTACTGAACCCAAAGCAAGTAAAGCAATCATAAAACCACTTGCCATACCCACTGCATCCATAACTGCAAATTTTACGGTATTTTTTGAGGCAAATGCTTCCTGGCGACCCAGAATCATACAATTTACAACAATCAAAGGAATAAATGCACCCAGTTGTTTATGAATTGCGGGTAATGTTGCCAGCAAACTATAATCAACTACCGTAACAAAGGTGGCAATAATGACAATATAAAGAGAGATACGAACCTGTTTGGGGATCCACTGTTTAAAGGCAGAAACCAGAAAACTGGAACCCACCAGTACAAAAAAAGTGGCAATTCCCATAACAACCGCATTAATAGCCGAATTAGTGACCGCCAGCATGGGGCACATACCCAATACCTGAACAAATACCGGGTTGTCCCGCCATAGACCTTTTAACATTTCGTCATATGCAGTGCTATCATTAGACATAAGTTTATTCCTGCCTTAAATTATTTTGAACAGTCCTGGTCTTTTCCTGTTCTTTGCTGTGCTCTTCGCTTTGATCTCTCTTACCCAATTGCAAAACTGGATCATGTCCCATAGTTTCACGAGAGGTAGAAATTTTCGGTTTCCAGGTTGCAAAAGCCTGGTTCATTATTCTTACCACTGCCTTGGATGAAATCGTTGCTCCGGTAATAGCATCAATTTCATAATCCTTTGTTTTTTTACCTTTTTTTACTGCTTTTATGGGATGCTTCATTAAATGATTTTTAAATTCATTAACAAAATGCTTATCTTTATAAATCTTATCTCCTAAGCCTGGTGTTTCCCGACTATCCAGCACCTTCATACTAGTCATAATTTGCTTTGATGGCAAATAACCGTATAGCAGCTGAATGGTATCCTGAAAACCCGGCCCTTTGCCCTGTATGGCATAGCC
>JALSUJ010000209.1 GCA_027071355.1 Gammaproteobacteria bacterium
ATTTTTAAATATAACACGAGTAAAATAATTAATCTTAATATGCTATAGTATTTTGAACAAATTATTTATTTAAAACTATATAAGAGATCAAAAATAAGAGAGCAAAATGATGCGAATTATAACAATGTTTTTTCTTATTCTGTTTTTGTCTGGTTCAGTTTATGCCCTTGAACTGATGGATAAGCACGGTGCCTATGACTCCAGATTAATGAATGGAAAAATTTATAATGATCGTGGCCAGTATACCGGCATGATCACTTCCAGAGGCAAAATGTACGATAAAGACGGTAATTTTATAGGTCAGATAAGAGGCCAGAATATTTTAAATAGTGATGGCACACCACGAGCCTATATTCGAGACAATAAGATTTATGCACCCGATGGTAGCTATAAAGGCCAGCTTAAACATTAATCGTTTAAAATCTGTCTTATTTTAGGAAATAAATCACTCACTATCATCCCATTTTTGCCTTCCATTGCTGCCAGGTCACCGGCTTTTGCATGCAGGCAGACACCGACCTGAGCGGCATCAGAGACGGTAAGTTTCTGTGCCAGTAATGCACCCATTATGCCCGTCAGACAATCACCCATTCCAGCACTTGCCATGCCTTCATTGCCATAGGGGCAAATAGCGATATTATCCTGTAAATGGATAAGGGTTCCGGCTCCTTTTAAAATAAAGGTACCGTGGTATTTTGCTTTAAGAGTGCGGAGCATGGCGAAGCGATCCGTGTCTTCTGAAGGGCGTTCACTGTCATATTTGAGCAGCCGACAGGCTTCTCCGAAATGCGGGGTATAAATAATATCCGGGTTCTGGATCACGACATTATGGCGAGCCATAATATTTAAAGCATCCGCATCAATCACACAATAGACTTTAGGTGCGGAATCGGGCAGGTGTTTAAGGTATTGAGTCACCTTGTCCAGCAGTGCTATTCCCCATTGTTCTGTACCCAGACCGGGACCAATGGCTATAGCATTGGCTTTTTTCAGCAACGGTTCCAGTTCATCTGCGTGTTCTATCCCATGTGCCATCAGTTCCGGTCGGGTACTGGTAATGGTGCTGACATTTTCCTTGCGTGTGGCAATGCTGACCAGTCCGGCACCGGTGCGTAAAGCCGCTTCTCCAGCAATACGACAGGCCCCGCCCATGCCATAATCACTGCCGATGATGAGCAGGTGACCGAGATCACCTTTGTGGCTGGCAGGACTGCGGCAGGGTAATTTGTCACCAGTATCAGCCCATTCCATTAAGACTGCACTATGCTCCACCTTGCTGTACAAAGATTCGTCCATGCCAAGAGTAGAAAAATGGATTTTACCGCAATAATGGCGTGCCTGGGCCGTATACATGCCCAGTTTCTGTGCAATAAAAGTCACTGTGTCATTCGCTTTTACGGCAATACCGTGTACTGAACCGGTATTGGCGTCCAGTCCGGAAGGGATATCAACGGATAAAACAGGGGTCGGGGCATTATTAATGGCGGCAATGGTTTCATACCATTCGTTTTCCAGAGAGCGATTCAGTCCGGTGCCAATTAAGGCATCGACAATGAGGTCGGTGGCCTGCAAGTGGACATTGTCCATCGAGTCAATACTGCCCCCACAATTCAGCCATTCCTGATAGGCATGCCGGGCATCACCAGACAGCGTGTCAGGATCGGCAATGGCAATAAGCTGTACTGCAAACCTGGGCTCTTTTTCCTGTTCTCTGGCCAGTCTTGCCAGGACATAACCATCACCAGCATTGTTCCCGGCACCACAGAAAATGGTAATATGTTCGATACGGGGATAATTGCGATTAATAAAATCCAGTAATCTGTCAGCTGCACGGTTCATTAACTGATAACTGTTTTCAACCAGGCCTTCCTGAACCATCAGATAATCAAGATTGCGTACTGATTCTACCGAGTAGCAGTAGTGAATATAATTGAACCGATCATTAGATTTTTTTTGATGGCGATGCAGATGACATTCAGCTCTGGGTGATTTGTCAGTGCTTATGCTATTGGATGCGCTATAAGAAGATTGTTTGTAGTTCATTGAGATATCGAAGCCCCTGTGCAGTTGGTTTGATATGGTGCAATTCCCACTCAATTAAACCCAGCTCAACGGCTTTTATTAGACCCTTTTCAACCTGATTAATGGCCAGTCCAGTGTGTTTAGCAAAAATGTCACTGTCAAAACCATTGACCAGACGAGTCGCATTGAGCATAAACTCAAAGCCGATATCCTGTCTGGATAATTGTTCTTCGCCTCCAATCATAATGGAATTTTGTGTTTTTTCCAAATAGCGTTGAGGATGCTTTGCTTTCCAGCGTCGGATAATACGTTGTTGTGAGGCATCAGAAATCTTGCCATGGGCACCGGCGCCAATACCCAGATAGTCGCCAAACTGCCAGTAATTGAGGTTGTGCCGGCAATGCTGACCGGCTTTCGCCCAGGCTGATATTTCATAATGCTCAAACAGGCTGTCGCCAAGTAATTGCTGACATTCCAGCTGCATATCATAACTGAGATCATCATCAGGCAGCACCGGCGGCTGGCTGGCAAACAGGGTGTTGGGTTCCAGGGTTAACTGGTAATACGATAAGTGACTGGTATTAAAGTCTATAGCCTGCTGAATATCATCAATCGCTTGCTGCAGGTTTTGTCCGGGCAGGGCATACATTAAATCCAGGTTAATATTGTCAAAACCGGCCTGTTGAGCCCGTTCAATAGCGGTTCTGGCCTGTCGGCCATTATGAATACGACCGATTCTGCTTAATAAACGGTCATTGAAACTCTGGATCCCCATGGACAGGCGGTTAATCCCTGCGGCCCGAAAGGCGGTAAATTTAGCCTGATCCACGGTACCGGGATTGGCCTCCATGGTAATTTCTGCCAGCGGTGACAGATTAAGCAGTGCTTTTATGTGACTGAGCAGATAGTGCAGGGCATCTGGATGTATCAGACTGGGAGTGCCACCGCCAATAAATACCGATAATACGGTTCTGCCCCAGATGGCTGGGAGTTCCTGCTGTAAATCCAGTAATAAGGCATCCACATAAGCCATATCACGTTGTTTATCACTTTGCTCTGACTGAGCTGCGGCAGCATGGGAGTTAAAATCACAATAAGGGCATTTTTTTGCACACCAGGGATAGTGAATATACAGAGAAAGCGGGGGGAGTGTGGTAAAATTCAACATCCAGCTATTCTATGTTAGTTTTTCACCAAAATAAATCAGTTGAATGGTTATACAA
>JALSUJ010000210.1 GCA_027071355.1 Gammaproteobacteria bacterium
GGTTGCCTGAGCTTGTAATGGATTATCAGGCCAGTAGTGTTTTTTGTATTTACCGCGCAGTTCTTTTTTGACCTCATTATAGGTGTTTTTCCAGAAACTGGCTAAATCCTGAGTCACCTGCATGGGGCGCGAAGCAGGGGAGAGCAAATGCAGTAATAGTGGAAAGCAGCCATTTAAAATAGTCGGTGTCTGTGGCAGGCCAAATAACTCCTGCAACCGTACTGCCAGTACAGGATTTTGAGGATCACTATAATCAATGCGAATATTTGAACCACTGGGAACGGTGAGCTTTTCAGGTGCTAATTGCTCCAGCTGCTGAAGTTGTTCCCAGCTGAGCATGGCATAAAATATATTATACAGATCCAGTTTTTGTAATTGTTTAATGCTTTTCTCATTAGTCAGGTGTGGTAACAGCCATTGTTCAAGATGATTGATTAAATAATCATCGGATAAATCAGGTAAATCAATTGCGGATAAAATATGCTGACAATTTTTATTAGACTGTTTCTGAATGTTGATAAACTGTATTCGCTGTCTTAAATTAAGTGCTGCTTTAGACTCATTCAAGCAGTTCAGCCCTATGTTTTTTATGGCATTGAGTAACACGGGAAAAACTTTTTCTGGCTCAATGCGGGTCTCTATTTTTTTATCCAGAACAATCGCGCCTAAAGTACGAAGACTTGACGCTTCCACTTTCTGCTGCTCATTATTCCATAATACCCTGGATTGCTGCTGGATAAGATGGCTGAAAAATTCTTCTATATGAATTTTATCCAGTGCGGCGGCCAGAAAAATACGGGCTTCTTTTTGTGTTTGAGCAGGGCCGGAATTTAAGCTGGCAATTGCCAGATAAGGTTCACTGGATAAAGAACCAGGCTGGCTAAAACATGCACCTTTACCATTACATAATAAATATCGCTGCGCCGTATTTCTTAACTGGGCTATACGATCAGGATAGGCAAGAGCGATCAGAATAGCTATAAATTCAGTCTCAGTTATCATTGTCAGTGATTTATCCGCTGTAATTTTATTAACGATAGAATTAAGTCGTCTTTGATAATCTTCAGCAGTTTTTTTAACCCTGTGAGCCTGATGTTTATTAATATGACGCTGGGAATGGTTGTTGTTATTTAGATTTTTTAATAATAAAATTCGATTAGCCATATCATAATTGTGTTCTGTGCTATCTTCAACGTGAGCTCTAACGCGAGTTCCAGTGTGAGGCTTTAAAAAAATATCCTTTTCAGTTAATACCGCCGCAACCAGAGAGGCTGTTTCAACCGGGTTAAAGGTATCAGCCGTATAATGCTGAGCTGTTAAAATCATATGAGCCAGCCTGGGATGCAGCCCCAGTGTTAATATGTTTTTACCATGGGAGGTGATGGCATCAAGATCATCAATAGCCTGCAAGCCGCGTAATAATTCTTTAGCCTGTGCGATATGACCCTGTGATGGTAAATCCAGCCAGGTCAACTCCTCCATATTCACAACACCCCATTGAGCCAGCTCCAGTATCACAGGAGCCAGATCAGAATTGAGAATTTCCGGTGTTTCATGTTTGGACAGACGTTTTTGCTGACTTTTAGTCCATAAGCGGTAACTTATCCCCGGTCCCAGACGACCAGCCCGACCGCTGCGCTGAGCGGCAGAATCCTGAGCAATTTTAAGTGTATGTAATCCGCTCATACCGGAGTCCGGATCAAAATGAGACTGACGCTGTAAACCGGAATCAATAACAATATTAATGCCTTCAATGGTTAAACTGGTCTGAGCAATATTAGTGGCCAGAACAATTTTTCGAATTCCCTTGGCAGTGGGTGCAATAGCCTGATCCTGTTCTGCTTTAGATAAATCTCCGTACAGTGGTGCAATAATAATGTTTTTATCGTCGCTTAACTGCCCGGATAAAAGTTGTGTCAGGCGTCTTATTTCTCCTGCACCGGGTAGAAAAATCAGAATATTACCCGGCTGTTCAGACAGGGCGTTTAAAGTCTGTTGAACTACAGCACTGAGCAGGTTCTTATAGTCGATAGCAGGCAGATGATCTTTACGGTAAATAATATCAACCGGATAACTGCGCCCCGCACTGGCTAGTGTGGGTGCTTTAAAAGCCGAATTATTAAGCTTATCAGACAGGGCCTGAGTATTTAAGGTAGCAGACATGATCAGTATTTTTAGACGATCATTGAGGATTTCCTGACTTTGCAGACAAAATGCCAGAGATAGATCAGCATGCAGACTACGTTCATGAAATTCATCAAAAATAACCAGTCCTACCCCGGATAGTTCCGGATCGGCCTGCAGTTTACGGGTTAATATACCCTCAGTAACCACCAGTATCCGGGTTTTATGACTGATTTTTTTATCCTGCCGGATTTGATAACCAATAGTTTCCCCGACTTTTTCATCCAGCAAGTCTGCCATTCTTGCTGCTGCACTGCGGGTTGCCAGTCGTCGGGGCTCCAGAATAATAATCTGTTTATCTTCTAGCCAGGGCTGATCCAGCAGAGCCAGCGGCACAATTGTGGTTTTACCGGCACCGGGAGGTGCCTGTAAAATAAGACGATGATATTGATTTAAGCAGTGTTTAAGTTCATCAAGAACGGAATGGATAGGGTAATCTTGCATAGCTGGATTATAAGGTAGAAGATACCAGGAATCATCTTTCAATACTGATAATGGTAAAATAAAAGACTCTGATATCAATAATGTTATTGTTTCAGTCTATTCTGGAGAAATACTGATTCAGCATTTCTGCGGTATGGTATTTTAATTTTGTAGTGGAATTTGCTTTAATATATTGTTCAGCGTAAAAAACAAACCATCGTAGAGCTGTTTGTTTAATATTTCTTTTGTTAAGATGAGAAATATAATGATCCCGGGATTCTTTTATCTGGATTTCTTCTATGAATTCCATAATTATTTGTTTATCAAATGGTTAAGTGAATAATAAAATAAAAATAAGTTAGCATGATATTACCGTACACAAACCATAAAATAGAGAAATTATATAGAATATTAATGGAAAAAGTATATAAACCAGAAATAATCCTACTCTATATAGGGGTATTTATAATAGAATCAATAATAATATTGAAAAGGAGAAATACGGAATCGGTATTTCTCAATAATTAAGATGCAGGATATTAAACCTGTTGAACAAAACCGCTTCGCGGTAGCTTTCCTTCCCAACTCAGAGAACAGTGAACCTCATGATA
>JALSUJ010000211.1 GCA_027071355.1 Gammaproteobacteria bacterium
AAATATCCGATGAGTGATACGCTAGAATTTTGGGTGTTCAAATAAAATCAGAATGACTGTTCACGTTGAACCAGAATCAGTGTTCACGTTGGGCCGGAATAGGTGTTCACGTTCGCCGGAATACGCATTCTGCCGGAATACGCCATTCACAGGTTTCAAAATTGAATTCAGACCATTCTGCATGTCTCAGTTCACCGGGTCTGACAAAAACATGAGCCGCCATTTGCAGGGCACATTTTGTAATATGTCCTCCCTGATAACCGTCAATTGCCCTGAGTAATACCCCAATTTGAACAGGGTCAATAATACCTGGATGGTGCTTCGCCTTAGCGGGCGGCAATGCGCCTCTTAAGTCTGCGGACACATCACGCTCTGCCCTGCCAGCAGTTGCAATGGCATAACGAAAAATTTGCCCGCAATTTTGATGGATACGATGTGCTGTTTCCAAAGCGCCTCTGTTTTCAACCCGCCTTAACACCACGAGCAGTTCAGGAGCCTTGATTTCATTGATATCACGCTCACCCAACCAGGGAAAAACATCCCTTTCAAGACGCCTGATTATTTTGGAACTATGACTTTCAACCTAGTTAAGTGAGTTTTTTGCAAACCATTCTCTGGCAACCACCTCAAAAGTGTTTGTATCGGTCACTATTTTCTGGATTTTTCGATAATAACCCGGGTCAACATCATTTGACAGCAGTTTTCTGGCCTCGCCTAAACGCTCTCGAGCACTTTTTAAGGATATTTCCGGATACATTCCCAGTGAAATGGTCTTTCGACTGCCTTTAAACCGATAATCAAAGCGCCATAACTTTGAGCCCGTTGGTTTTACTAATAAATACATACCTCTGCCATCAGAAAGCTTATATTGCTTAGCTTTGGATTTAGCATGTTTAATCTGTGCATCTGTTAATTTCATTTGACGGTACCCCCATAAAGCAGACGATACAGTACCGTCATAAATACCGTCAATAGGCTGTTATTAAATGAAACAAGGTGGTATATAAAGAAACGCTGAATATCGCCAAAAGCCTTATAGTACAAGGCTTGTGGGACAGTTTGATACGTTTTGAAATGATTGTCTGGTGGAGATGGCGGGAGTCGAACCCGCGTCCAGAAACCTTCTGCCATCAGTTTTTCACATGCTTAGCACTACCGGTAGTTTTAATGAGTTTTTGTCGGGTAGCCAGGCCAAAACCTCACGAGTCCGTTTAAAGTTTAACCCGCTAAACTCGGACTGAATGGCGGGCGAAAGCTGTGTAAAGTGACTTCTGATTTACCCCCACAGATAAAGGTAGTCAAAAGCTAGCCGGTTTTTAAGCAGCTAGAGCGTAATTATCATCGTTTGCAATTACTTTAAGTTTCCAGACTGTTTTACGAGAGTACTGAAATTTCTCGGCATGAACTTCAGGGTTCCAATCTCTGTCGAAGCCGTTTCATCCCCTTACTACATAGTATAAGGTCGAAAGGTATAGTTTTCAATTGCTGAAATTTTTAAATAAGCAAAAAAATGCGCGTATATTAGGGAAATTACTAATTGCTTATATTAACATTCGGCAATATACTAAAGTCAACACATAAGGAAACATACTGAGATTTAGGTATTAATCTGATTTTTCAGTAAAAAAACAGCAACGACACAATAACAATATATAAAAATAGTTGTTAAAATAACAAGAATATTGGAGAGTATAAAATGAAAAATCTTATTATTGTAGCCGCAATTGTTGGTGCTGTTACGGTATCAGTCTCTGCTAATGCGTGGTGGGGCGGTCCATGGAGCGATGATGGTGACAGTAATACTGACTGGAACAGTAATGCTTATAATAACTTTAATAATAATGCTTATGGCAATGGTTCTGCAAATGGCTGGGGAGATGGCTCTGCAGATGCGGATATGGACGGTAATGTAGAAATTACGATTAAGGCTCACGGTCGGGGCCGTGGTCGGGGTAATACCCGCGGTTCTTTGGAAGGCAGTGGTTATGGTAATGGCTATAACAACCTGGACAATCGCTATCAGGGTTACGGCGATCAGCGTTATATGAACACTGATTATCCACGCTATGGTTATGCACCTTATGGACCTGCTCCTGTAGCTCGTCCTGCTGTTGCACCCGCACCAGCTAAACAGAAAGCTGCAAAAAAATAATTAAGACTGCTTTTTAGTATTGTCAAAAGCTCGTAGTTCTAATGAGTATTGTTAAAAATTCATTGGAATGCGGGCTTTTTTATTGCCTGATCTGGATTAAACCGACAAAAATCAGGATAATCAAGAAATCATTCGCCTGTCTATATGACAATTTAAAATTTAACCTTGTATATTAAATATAAAGGGTTTAACGGTAAGTATAAAGTAAGAGATATTTGATGGATTTACATAATCACCCAGAGCTGCACCCGGAGCTGAGACCGGATGTTTATGAGGTAGATGCGACTGAACAGAATTTTGAATGTACCGTTATTCAGGAATCCCATAAACGGCTGGTACTGGTGGATATCAGTGCCGACTGGTGTGGTCCGTGTAGAGTCCTGATGCCTGTACTGGACAAGTTATCCAGTGCTTATGGCGGTGAGTTTCTGCTGGCTAAAGTAGATGCCGATGAAAATATGCGTATTGCCGGTAAATATAAAGTCAGGGGTTTTCCTACCGTTATTGCCTTTGTAAACGGCGAGGAAGTGGATCGTTTTCACAGTGCTCAACGGGAACCTTTTGTGGGAGAGTTTATTGAAAAACACCTGTTTTAAGCAGTAACTTTAAACAATAACCCAGGCATTACTTCTGAGCAAAGTACTGTTGCAGATATTGTTCAAAGGTCTGGGTATCTGATGTTTCCATGGCCTGTTGTTTTTTAAGCGATGTTTCTGCTTCTTTGCGATAAAACTGTTCCTGCTCTGGACTGAGTCTGATATTTTTATAAGTATGAAAATGCTGCCGTGACATACGTTCCGCAAAACGATGAAAACTCTCATGATCCTGACGCATATCATCTAACATTCTGGCTGAGGGTGTCAGCTCTGAATGCATTACCGCTTCGGTCTGTTTTTTCAGACTGGCAGTATAAGGCCTGTCAGGATCATTCGCATCCAGCAATTCACAGACACCGGCCATTTCCTGCATAATCTCCATTGCCCAGGACTTTAAGGTCTGCAGCTTTCTGTTTCTGGATAATTTCAGACCGGGCTGGCGGCCCCGATGAGCCGTTATCA
>JALSUJ010000212.1 GCA_027071355.1 Gammaproteobacteria bacterium
CCTCAGCCATAGATCCAGTTATAACCCAAATTCCTAACGAGGTGAGTAATACGACGACAACGGTTGCCCAGATAGCAACACGCTTGCGACGAGCAATCGCTGTTTTGCTTGCTGTCGCTTCCCGGCGTTTTTCCGCCAAGGCTTCCGGGGTTGGTGGTTTAGATGTGATGTCAATCATGTTTTTTCTTCTCATTTATTTTATTTAAGGCCTCGCAATTTTTTTTACTGACAACACCACGCAAGACAATATCAAAAAAAACGGGGTCAGTGTTGGCCCAACGTATTAACGTGCCCGAGGTCCGTCCGGTCATTTCTGATAATTCAACCAGGTTCTTCAACCCGGCTAGTTTGCATTTGTCACTAACTTTCATCAGTTTTTTATTCTTCAATCTCAATTGTAAAATACCTGGCTTTCTGTTTTTTTATTGAGACTTCAGCAGGGTAGGTTTCATAGCCAACACTCACATACCAGTTGGCTATTTTTTCGGCTTCTTCATCACTATCGCACTCATAAACATCATAAAAACCATCGTTATCAGCAATTTTTACTTTCTGATTGTCCTCAAGATCGTTCATTTCAGCCTTACCATTGCCATATTTTTCTACATGGTAAATCGAGTAATCAGTCATTTCGTCTCCCCGTTTTTTGTTTCACAAACAAATCGTATGCCTCGCCCGCTTCACTCCATGCCCATTGTTGGGCTGGTGGTATTCTCTTTCTTCTACAATAGTCCATTTTCCATGTCCACTTAATACTTGATCTCATTTTATTGCCCTCGTTTTATATATTCATTATTCTGTATATATCACTGTTATGCGCCAAACATATCTTTGCGTTTCGTGCGTATTTCGTCTTCTGTTAAGCCTGCTGATAGCGCTATTTCAAAATATACTTTGCACAGCTTTTCCGCCGCGATAAGTGCGTCCGCCGCTTCATTTAGCAATGGGGCATGTAAAGCTTCGCGCTCATCGTAAGGGTCTGGTAGCGCGTGTTTTCGCAAGCGTCCAACAAGGCGTTTAACATCGGGCGCTTCGCGTCTGGTCGCCGCTTCACTTTCAGTTTTCAAATCATGTTTTGTCATTGCTTTTAGTCCTATGCTTGCGCCGGTTAACTAATGCGTTATGTTTGCAACGAAGCGTTGTATTTCTTCACGGCTCACATACACAGTTTGCTCTGTACCTTTCACTTTGATGTACTCCCACGAATGAATTCGGGGATTCTTTGGGTTCAAGCAGCATGAGCGGAAGTTTCCCGTCTTACCGCGCCTGGCCCTAACGCTGACATCCCAGCGTTTTTGATATTGATTGCGGTGTTATACACTCGCTATGGTATTACGTCTGGCCTCTATCATCTCTGATAAGTCACCGTCCACAACTACTTTTTTATAGCTCCGTTTGAGTCCGCTTGCTTTATCATGCACCTCATTTCTCACGCAGTGGTAGTTGCGGATTGTATCCCGAGTCTTAAATCTAATCACGGGATTGTCTGAGTAGAAATGTGCCAATATCAACTTTGCCAGCCTGTTGAATGCCGTGCGCTGGTTGGATGCGCGCTCTCTCGATTCGGTGCCTTGCGCTCTAAGTCCTGTTGCAATATGAGTGATTCGGCAGCAGTTCTGGTGTTTATTCCTGTGCTGTCCGCCGGCGCCAGATCCAGAATACCATTCCACCTTAAAATCTTTTTTAGTTAAATGTATTTCTTCGTATATCATGTCTCACCTAAAATTCGTGTATAACAAGGCGCTACACGGTACGTAAAAACCGCGCCCGTGAGTTTGATCGTTAGGTGGCGGCATGTGGAATCGAACCACTCACCAGGTAATCTTAAATGCAGGAGCGTGTTACCTACATACCAGGTGCCGATTACCGCCATGTTCTTTTTGCTCTCAATCTTTTTTCAGCTTCGCCCGGATGTTTATCTTCCATGTGCTTTACCAGTCCGACTATTGACATAAATCGCCTGTTGTTTTTTTGTATACATCCACGTACTGGGCATTGATAGCCTTCTACGTTTTGTTTTGAACTAGCCATAAAATCACCTAACAATAAAATCACCTAACGTAAAAAACACGCCGCTTATTAAAATCGTTAGCAATATAAATTCTCGAATTCGTTTTGCTTTTTCTGCAGCCTGTTGTATTGTTCTATTACGCGTGTAGGCATCACATCAAAGCTACCGTATTTGTCCCATATTACTTCCATCATGGATAGCCGTTCCATTGCCGCTTGTTCTTCTTTTTCACTTGGCCCAACTAATCTCTTTAGGTCGGAAAGGTTTTTTGATTTTCTGATCGCATCCTTCAGTTGTTTAATGTTCATATTTCACATTCCTCAAATTACTACACAAACACATCTATAGTCATATCCTTTTTTTTGAAGATCAATTCAAAATATCAAACAACGATCCTGTGACCTGTCCGATATCAAACCAACCACCAGGAATAAGATCATCTGGTAGCACCTTTGCAATCTCCTCCTCATCATTGTAATAAATAATGAGAAACCACTCGTCGCCTCTGTGATAAACCTCTACTTTTGCAACATAA
Organism: Gammaproteobacteria bacterium; assembly: GCA_027071355.1. Classification (GTDB taxonomy): domain Bacteria; phylum Pseudomonadota; class Gammaproteobacteria; order GRL18; family GRL18; genus JANELJ01. The sequence continues at coordinate 2,547 of JALSUJ010000212.1, forward strand.
GAATCCCTTTCCAGGACTGATTGGCGGTACTCTTTACTCTCTCCCGCCAGTTTCATGTAAGGTGCTGTTCTGATTTGTTCGGGTGTCAAGGTTGCTGTCAGCATGGCTTTCTCCAGTTTATGTTGACTCTATTTTATTATCATATATGTAATAAATCAAGCTATTTATTATTATATATATTGACAACAACGACTGTTTTTGATACTATAAACCTATCAAGTAGATTCTTTACTAACTGCGCCTCGGGTTTCAGGGGCATTAATCACAACAGGTGATCCATGACACAAGCAAATCATATCTATGTATCGTCGGTAAACATTTTACCCTCCCCTAAAATCTCCGTTATAACCTCATCCCTGACACATCAGGCTGGCGAATAACGTCATGAGAAAAAATGTAAAAATGTCACCAGGCGAAGCAAAAAAAGCCATGATTTTACGAGGCTTTATGCTGTCCACTGCCGCACGGATTGATGACTACGAACAAGCACACCCCGATGCTATCTATCTGGTCGGCAACAACTGGAACCCAGGCGCATGTTGGTCAGAACCAGGGCTTGTCTGTGAAACATTAGCTCGCACTAACAGTAAATCACATGGGCGTTCTATCAGGACAACACACGCTGTACGCGAAGCCACTGATGACGAAATAGAAGCCCAGTTATCCCGTGAGTTAAGTAAGCCATACTTCGGTCTCGACCGAATAAAAAAACTAATCAATATCGCTGATAGTCGTGATATGACAACAACATCATATCGTCGTAAATACGTCGAATTGAGAATCAGGAGATCAGCATAATGGCTAACATAAAAAAGAAATTTAAAATTATAGCCAGGCATAATAACTGGGTTGCCGGTTCAAAAATTACCGAAAGCTTTTCATTGATAGATGTTCGTATTCGTCGATTTACCGCAACGATTGAGGGATGGCGCAACTGGAAAATATACGAAGGCCCCGTTAATGACGAAATCATTAACTCGGTTATAACAAAAGTAAAAAACATCCGTGACAGAATAAAGTCAGGCGATAAAACCGTTTTTGAGGAATGAGTTAATGAACAACACAAAAGAAAAGGCCATTGAAATTTATGCGTTAGTCGCAAATGATTCTTATGTTTGTACTGTCAGCAGTCCAGACAGGAATAATTGTGAGACATCAGTTGGGACCGGTAGCGACATGATTGGCGCAATCGAATCAGATGAATATAACGAGTATTACCTTGAAAAGGCGGACAAGACAGAAGCTGTTGATGCCTACAATAATATGGTCGATACGCATCAAATTAACGGCGAAGGATTTGCCAATTATGATTATCATCAGTTAACCGTTGTCAGCGAATCGATGATGGAAGTTGCTTATATCCCTGTGGGCGGGTGGTAATCTCGCTCTGTAAATTGATTACCTGGAGATAACAATGCCAAAACGCATACAAAGAAAACGAACAAAGGGCTGGCGGATGCCTGAAAACACGGTCTTTGTTGGCCGGCCAGGCCGGTTTGGTAATCCCTTCCGTGTTGCTGACTATTCAAACCAAAACGGCCTGTCAAAAAAATCACTGCAGCAGTTTGCTGTTGATGATTTCAGGTCAGCGCTGGCGAATGGGCATCTCAATTATACTGAGTGTGATATTCGACGTGAGTTAAAAGGTAAAAATCTGGCGTGTTGGTGTGAACAAGGCACACCATGCCACGGTGATGTTTTACTAGAAATAGCAAACACATAATGGTAGTGATCCATTATATGAATGACAAATAAAGAGATAATGTCTTAATAAAACTGGAGAAAATAACAATGAATTACGAATCACAAATAACCATGGCGAAAACCATGGCAGAAACCGATAAAACCCATCATGATTACTGGACAGGGTATGTTCGCGGTTTAATGAAAAACCACTATGGCGAAAAGTTTGGCACCCAGGCAGAGCATCAAACCTGGTTGAATGCATCCGGAGATGATACCCGGAACAATCGTTCCAGAGGCTATCGTGACGGTTTTGAGCAAAAAACGCCTTGTCCTGATAATACCGCTAACGTGTTAACGCAGGTAGATCGTGATGTTCTCATTCGGGATTTAATCCCATCGGGGGATGAATATCATTTTGAAAACGGGAATGCCGACTGGGAGTTGAACGAAATTTTCCAGGCGCATATGAATATGCCAACTGATCTGGCTGAGGATTATACAAAATACATCCTCGTCTCATTTCTTTATACTGATCCGGATCAAGAAACGTTTCATAAACACAGCTCAGCCAAAGACTGGCTGGAAGGACGGCTAAGTATAATGAAGGAATCGTTAGAGGAATGGGAAACTCATGTAGTTGATGATGGCAATTTGAGTGACTCAGAGTAACGATCAATGAAAAACAAAAAGTACATTAAAACTATATTCAACCATTTTGAACATGGGGACAAGCAAACAGCCAAAGCAATGTGCGACCGGCTAAAAAATAACTTTGCCATCGATGATGATGAAGTTCGGTTTTCTCTCGCAGCAAAAGTTTATCAGCCATACAAAGAAACATGTGACAAGCTTATTGCAGATGGCCGGGCGGATTTAATCGGTAGCGACTTAACGTTGGGCGAGACGTTCGCGCTTAAAATAACTGTCCATTTTCGCAGTATCGAACCGGTTATGATGTATCCGGGTGACCCGGACGATGACATCGATGATATGTATTACCATTATTCCGGGCATCTACATATCATACAAAGAGGCAACGGGAAAGTTGTTGTTGATGGCGGTTCGATTTGTTGTGGTAGATTTTATGATACAAAAAGAGTCAAAAAACAAATAAAAAAATGGCTTAATCAAAAATTTGGTGCAGGCTCATGCACTGATTATCCCGTTACACAAAACAATCCGGTGTTTATATAATGGCTACTCACCCTAATCGAGGAAAAAAACCCCGCCCGGTACGGCATCTGGAGGCCGCTGGTCAGCTGTACCCCGATGCCTGGTCGCAAATAGAGACTTTTCGTACTGGCCGGGGTAAAGATTTGCCTGACTGGCCAGACTGGTGTTTTCTCCCTATGGCCGCCTGGTACGCTATTGTCTCCGCCGATGCGCAGGTTGATCAACTCTCCTCATTATTAATTCCCGATGTAGCTCGACTGGCCGCCTTGGGTGCCTGGCGATACACCCAGGGGATTTATCAGCTGGATCCGGACCTGTTTACAGCCGTCGCACAAACGACGGTGACCGGTGATATTCCCGTTGAGGCAATTATGCATATGCCTGAATGGTGTCTGTATATTGAAACCCCGGGTATGTACTGGTTAGACAATATCATGCACGGTTTTTTTGCGCACCTGGAATTTGATATCAAGACAAAACGTACCGAACTGCGGTTGCTTATTGATACAGACGATGAACTGGCTCCCGTGCCATTACACCTGGGTAAACATACGTTAACTGAAGCGGTTGATCGGGCTATCGCTGTGTCTAAAAAATACGCAGCAAAAAAAGGCGTTATTATTGATGATAATGTTGAGGCAATAGCAAAATCCCTTCACCCGATGATGTCGTTATTGCTGTATGTCTGCAGTCACGCGGTGGATTACCCGGATCAACATCGTCCTGCCAATCCCACAGCTAAACGAACCCGGCGACACGGCTGGCGACTATTTCCCGCAGCTAAACCAAGAAGATGGAAACTGGGTAAAAAGACCGGGAAGACAATACGAGAGCAGCTAAACAACAGGAAAAAATCTAATAGCCACAGCAAAGCCCCGCACATTCGCCGTGCTCACTGGCATGGTTACTGGGTAGGCCCACGTGACAGTACCGATAGAAAATTTGAATTGAAGTGGTTGCCACCGATGGTTGTTGCGGCTGAGTAAAAAACATACTTAACGTAGTTATTAGTTGATATTTCTACGGTTTTCGTATATAATATATTCATAGACAGAGACAATGATAGTCGAAGTCATAATCCAAAAAAAAGGTGAATAACATGAAAGAGAAATATTTAACAATGTCGAATATACCGGCAGTTGAATGGGATAAAGCAGCAAAGACAAAACTACTGGAGTTATTGGCTTCGGATGAAAGGGTGATGTCATATAAAGACATCGAAAAGACCGATGAAAATGGTCGGCCACTTTTTGAGATAAATAGTGAGACCTTAAACGGTGTTTATACAGGGGCACGGATTGCTGTCGAACTACATGAAAATATATTAGAAAGAGAAGCGAGACTTAACATAAACAAATGGAAAAATGATATCAAACGAAGGGTGAGAGAAATAGAACGCTTATTTTTTGAGCTTGATGAAATCACTTTGACAGAAGCAAGAAATAGATTCGATGAAATAAACAAGGTTGTCCCTGAATTGAAAGACGGAATATTCTGGCGTCAATCGTTGCTCGGCAACTTTGAAAAAAGACTTAATGATGTGAGTGATTTTGAGTGTGCAATAAAAAAAGAAGGCATAACTCACAACAATATATTGAGAACTATCAATATTTACTCGACAGGACGACGGATTAAAAAACGTGAAGAATCTATTGTAAGTCGAGTTAATTCATTTTTTCAAAAGTATTTTAATACGGCCGATTCTGTTTTTGACTGGTCAGAATATCGACAAATGTATGGGCATAATTGGTGATAAAATTAAGTAAAAAATGTAAATTAGCCGGGCTGAAAAGCCTGGCTGAACTCTCTGATCTGGTAGATGTGCCGGTTAGCACACTACACGACAGGAATCGGAGCCAGCCTAAACAGATAGAAAACTTGATACGCGCAGCCGTAATGATCAAATGCGAAATAGCAATAGCAGGTTGGCAAAACGCTGACTAAAGCGACAACGACCCGGTGACTCCTTTACCTCGCCTATCTTTTACAGAATCAAGCAATGATAATGGGATGGAAAAAATATAGAAAATGATTTAGTTCAAATGAGGATGTGAAATGTTTGTAGAAAACGATGGTGGATGAAAAGCCGCAGGAATTAAGGGAAAAAGTAGAGACTGTGCTGTTCGTGCTATGGCTATAGCTTTGAACATGCCGTACAAGCAGGCTCGGAAAACAATCAAAGACTTCGCTGCCAGGGGACATCAAGGGAATAAAGCCATAGCGGGCGGGGTTTTTAAGGATGACTTAGATGCCGCACTTCAGTCTATGGGGTGGGTCTGGCACAAAGCACCGGTATTACAAGGGCGAAAAGCACGATATTCTGACATACCCGGGGTTGCTATTGTGCGAATGAGTAGACATTTTGCTGCGGTAATCAATGGTGAATTACATGATTCCTTCGATAGTAGTGATAAAATGGTTTACGGGTATTGGGCTAAAGTATGAAAGACGCTGAAGAAGAAAATAGCCGACGAGGAAAAAGAATGAAACCAACACACACTGACGCTGATATTAAAGTATTTGAAATGATAAAGAACAAGGGCGGACTCAGAACGTTGAACTCAATGATTTATGCTGAACGCAATGTGAGGAATTTGATTGATGACGTTTACAACCACAGAGATCGTGATCGGTATCCAGTAAAGATATCCAAAGTCGTTTCTGTCGGTATAGAAAACGGCCTGCTGTTATAAAAAAATAGAAAATAATTTTGCAATGTTATCAACGTGACTGCTCCCCACCCTAATGGGCGAGGCTTCCAACTTCACAGGCCGCAACCGGTGCTTACACCGGATTAACGCAGCCTCCATTGGCAGAGACGCTAAACATATCAATATTGCCTGTAAAAAGTGCCCGCAGTGAAAGGAAAACACTTGAGAGGCCAATAATTGAAACTACAAGTTTTGGGACTATTTTATCATTCATTGTTTAAGCTAACGAAGCTGTAGAATAACCCAAATAAGTCGCCGGGGTCTAACAGCCATTACGGGGAACACGCATACAACGGGTGCACCTCACTTGCCATAGACACTTTACCCCGCCTACACGGGGAATACTCGCCATCCAGCAGTTTCTGCAATATTTTTAGCCCTTTACCCCCACCTACGCGGGGAACACGTAATCGCCCGATTAAGACTGCATTTGCATTACCCTTTACCCCGCCTACACGGGGAATACCAAATGTGCATAGATAAATGTAAATATACATCGCCCTTTACCCCCGCCTACACGGGGAATACGCCAGACAAAACTGCTCAACGCTGACAGTTGAACCCTTTACCCCCGCCTACGCGGGGAAAACGGTACTAACATCATCAGTGAGGTTATATATGCCCCTTTACCCCCGCCTACACGGGGAACACCATTTATCGTTCTCAAACAGCATTATTGCACTTCCTTTACCCCGCCTACGTGGGGAAAACGGTACTAACATCATCAGTGAGGTTATATATACCCCTTTACCCCCGCCTACACGGGGAACACTAGACCTGTCTTTATCCTCCACATGGGTCGCCTCCCTTTACCCCGCCTACACGGGGAACACTCTTCCTATAAGTTGTTGATTAGCAGGTTGTTTTCAAGCGCCTGTCAATCTACCAAATAATATTACCATATTTAGTTATTATTTTTAGCTTTTTCCTGCCGCCCATTGACATGCATAGTTATATGCACATCCCCGACATTTTCCCTTACCAGGTGTGGCGGGTAGTTTTTCACCGTGCTTCGCCTGTCGTGCCTGCTCCACATACAGTGAAATTAGCTCAAAGAGTTTTTTGTCACTATCCGGCAAATCAAAATATCGTTGCGTTGTCCTTGTTTTCACCAGACATCGAGTGATTGCTTTACCCGATCCCCTGGCAGCTAATGCCGCACAGAAAACCTGGATAACATCACTGTTATAGATGCGTCCATGTCGGCTTTTGTACTCCACTGCAAGCAAATCCTGCTCGGTTTGGTAGAGAAAGTCGGGTTTGCCTACTAATTGATAGCGACGATTGAAGAAAGGTTTCGTTTGTTCCCCATGGTCGATCCAGATGAGCTTTCCTGGAATACCAACTTGCTGTTTTTTCTCACGGGGAAAAAAACGACGAAAAAGAAGATAAGGCAGCGCCAGTAAAAGAAGAACAAAAACCAATGTATTCACTCGTTACTCCTCCAAGCCAGTAATCCGTTTTACTATCGCATCCACGACTGTTTGTAAAACTTGTCTAAGTGGTTGGCAATGTCTCGACAAGACAACAAGTGTGGGTGAGATGTAGTAATACAAAGTCACAAAAATACGCCCCACCCAATGTCTCAACAGGTATCTGTCCCGAAAATCACGCAGGCACTGGGTTCGTTTGTCGTTTGGTCCGTACAAAGCAGACGCAATATAACACCGGCTATCCTGCACAAGCTGGTTTAACGCCTGGTGGCTTTGTGTGCCTTTTTCTCGGGCAATCTCAGCGTGTCGAGAGGGTGAAGTGCCCGCCTGTTTGTGGACCAGGTAGTAGGGGCAAAACGCTGCACGACCCACATCGCTTGCAGATACCCAGTTAGATTTACCTGGCTTTTTTTCAGTTTGTTTCAATGGTTATTTTCCTCAAATACACTATTGCATTTGAGACAGCCTATTTTCAGACCAGGCTTGCCCCATAGTTTTACCTTGCACGCAGGGCAGATGTATTTGCTGCGATTACTGCGATTTTTCTTATCGGCAGGCTCAGGGAGCACGATGTCCATGTCGGACAATTTCTTTGTATCTGGTGGTAAAAACATATAGCCCGTGTAGGTGGGCAGGTTTACATCCTGTGCATCCTCATCGTGATAACCCGGTATTATGATTGTTTTCCCGGTAACAATGTTGTCGTCAGGCGTACTGATTGTCTCCGTGGTTACACTGTCTGATAGCGGCTCATTTCCTTTTGCGACAGTGAGTGACTGGGTACCGGTCTCTCCTTCACCCTGGTCTTCCTTGTCCTGCTCATCCAACTCATCCTGATCCTTTGCTTCTTTAGCTGTATCAGGAGCCGGGTAAACCAATGTCTCGGTCGATGGTAATGCACTCACGAACCGGTCTACCCACCTCACCTGAAATTTTTCATCACGCATCAAGATGGCCGCTTTTTGCGCAAACAAACCGTCCTTCACAATGTAATGCGACACCCTATCCCCGGTGCGCTTGCCACCCGGCCGCCCAGTAGCGGAAGGATATAAACCAATGCTCTCCATTTTTTTCGCCCATTGGGTATTGTGATAGCCTCGACGACCGTGCTTGCCATCCTTGTCATGGTACTGCCACAGGTGCACCATCTCATGAACCAGTGTGGAAGCCGCGTCTATAATGCCGCGTATCGCAAAAAAGGTTGGGTTTAGCGCAATCTCATCGGTTTTACCACCTTCGCTGTCGATGAACCTATCCGGACTGAAATAACCCATGCTGCTCTTTTTGCGCTGATACGTGATCAAACAAGATGGTAGTGTGTCCGAAAACAATTCCCGATTAAAAAAATCAAACGCATACTGCCAGGAATAATAGGTCTCCTGGGTTGGTTCTTTGTCTGGATCTTGCCGCAACGTTGACTGGCGTTCTTTGACTGGCTGTGTCTTGTCGTCCGGGTCATTGCTGGTTGTTTTCTGCGCTGCCAGGTTGTCTGTATCAGTGTGACCTTGTTCGTCCATAATAACCGTTGCTTCTGCTTCAGTATTCACTACTACCCACCTCTTTTGCTTGTATTGTCAAAATGTTGCTGCTATATTTAATCCGTGGACAAAGCCAGCGCAGGAACCGTATTTTGGATTGTGCAATCCATAATAATTAAAACTATGGTAACGCTTCCCAAAGCTGGCATTGCAAAAAAAGAGCCATTCTTTTTGCGTCCTGTAATATCGTATAGCGATCCCCGTGGTTAATAACAAGTATGCGACTACCATCATCAAAAACCAGATTAATCTCGTAATTGGGCTGGGTGTGCATGTCCCGGTAGTAAATAAGATCCTCCTTGTGGCGACTTCCTATTACCTGAATTGCGTGGATCGTTGTTAAAGTAAAATTTTTGCCTCCGATCTCGCCTAACCCTGATGCAACATCAAAACCTTTTGGCTGATCCCATACTCGAAGCATAAACGACGGTAATAGCGTCATTACCAGTCCTAACGGGACACCACCAAGGTATAAAAATCCTTCACCCTGGCTAAACGCCATCCAGCCACTCACTGTCAGCGCCACACCTAAAATCATTACGAGTAACGTGAGTGTGAGTATTGCCGGTCGGACCCGGTAAAACAGTTTGTCTTTTTTCTGCAGTAATCGATGTGTGCAAATTCGTTCCTCCATGGTCAGGCACGTCCATTGTGTTTTTTGCGCTACCGGATCGTTAAGTGCTATGGTTCTGGCCTGGTAAATCACAGGTCGGTATGTGTCAATCAAGGCTGTTTTGTTGATCACCTGCGAAAGCACGCGAGTAGCTCTGTCATGACGCACCGATGTAACGGTTGTTGCTACGGGTGTGTGCATTATCTTCCCTCCTGAAAAGGAATGGGTAAAGATAACCAATCATTGTAAAGACCTGTGAATGATAATTGTCGAGAAAGCAGTAAATACGTCAACACCAGCCAGGCCGCCGTGCCCACTGGTTTTGTTAGCGCCATATTGATATCAACCATGGATGGCCAGGCCGCCGGCAATACACTAAAAAGAATGTAAAGGATCAATATGATGCAGTAAGGGGATGTGTGTACACCTATATTTAGCCGGGAATACAGGAACACTGGTATCAACAATATCAATAACGGTGCCATGGCGATGGGAAAACTGTTCAGGTTATTCAGTCGATAACACGTCACACTTCCGAGTGTCACCCTGTTCTCTGCTGTGTGATGAGGCACAATGGTTAAATGTCGCGGTTTCCCCCAAAAGAGTATGGCGACAACAAAATGGCAGAGTTCGTGCAGAAAGGTTCCCGGCAGGACAAACAGGCTGTACAGCCCGGTCGATCTTATATGCTGTCGAACCAGGAACCGCAGCATAATTGACACCAGGCTGGATACCAGTATAAATGTGGTTGCGTTATTCACTGTCGCTCATCAGTGGATTGATACGCAAGCTATAAGGGTATCGATGTGTGGTGAATTTATCGGTATAGAGTATTACGTATTTGACCGGGTTGCCCTGTACGTGCAGTGTGGTTACCCAGGGTGACATTGTGTGGGTGACGTGCGCCGTGATCAAAACCTTATTATCTTTTGTCAGGGGTTTGATCGCGATGATCTTTTCAGTCATCGTGCCCTGCCCCGTAAACGTAACTTCGCCAGGACTGGCTTTGGTTATCATGAGCGTCCCTTGATTCCCGGCAAACGAATACGCTTTGCCAACTTGCGGCCGGGTAATTGTTTTTAGTTTGAAGGTGTGTGGCATGGCAATCTGGATAGCGCCTTTTATCTGGATAATGCCACCGTGGTTCAGCTGATCGGCCGTTTCGTTATCGGCCATCGGTGATTGCGTCTGATTGTCTATTTGACCGGATACCGGATCATTCACCGCATTATTCTCTTTATTTTTTATTTTGATATCGCCAACGATAAGTGCATGTAGCGCGTTATCGTGGTTTTCTTCCATTTCAGCGGATTGCTGCATCAGGGGTTTTCCCTTTCCAGAAGAATAGCTTTCACCATCAGCCATCACCAACGAGGTGACCGTTAGTTTGACAGCGGTCTCGTTTTTCTCCAGGTTGTAGGCCTTCGGGCTATACAGGTTGAATGTTAGCCCGGTGGTGCCATATTGTGTGATGTCTCGTAACGACAACAGAAAAGGCCCGGCCGCCTGCATGCCCAGATTGATGCGGGGGTCCAGGTCAACGGTTGGGGGGGTTTTGTATTTTTTTACAAACTGCGATGCTGTGTATTTGTAGTACTTCACAACATTCTGTGTCGTCATGTCCGTCGGTACGGAAGGTGTGATACGGTGCAGTGTAAAAGGATAAGCCGACTGGATAAAATCGTCAGCGGTAAACAGTTTTATTCTTGCCAGCTTCCCGGCAAACGCTATCAGTCCGGTTTGCCCGTAGCCCAGCGCATAAGGTGTTTTCTGGTCGCTGATGGTCTTTAGTACCTCCCCAGTCTTATTCAGACCCTGCAAAAACAAAAACCGGCTTTTGTTTCCGGTGAGCCGGTAGCTGATCGTGTTCCCGGTCGCATGAAGAATCTCAAAATCAGCATGATTGACATTGCTGGTCTGTCCGGCTTTGGGTGGTATTACGGTTTCCGTGACTTTGGTCGGCAGTCGCAATAAGACTTTGCCGGTGAGTTTGTCCGCGTCAGTAAACGAAGCATCCGTTCGCAGCGGCAAGACCAGCTGCCCGGCTAACTGTGTGCTCTGCCCCGTCAGGAAAGCCCGGTACGGTATCGTCTTACCACAACGCGGCGTTTTTAGCAGACTGGAGCCGTTGCTATCGACCAGGCTGTCTACTTCCACTAACGCTGCCCGGCTGCCACCGTAATGATTGACAATGCCTTTTCCAGTTACCGAGAGGGTGAGGGTTTTACCGGTGTCCGGATGGAACTCGTTGGCGGCAACCTTGATCCCGAAGGGTCCGGCGGTGGCCTGTACCGTGTTGTCTTCCTTGTCGTACTCAGGAATTTTTACGTCCGACAAAATATCAAGGTAGGCCGGATGCACGCTGGCCAGACGTTCCTTTTTGGCAAATCGATCAAAAAATTGATAGGCATGTAAAAAACTAGCGCTGTGTGTCATCACGGCCAGTGTCTCTAGGGGTATTCGCTGGATCGCCAGCGTGAGGGCGGGCGTAATCCGGGTGTGCAGCACTAACCGGTTCTGTTCAGAGCTTGTCGTTGAGTTGTCAATCAGCCATTGGATAGCGCTGTACTGACCGGCAAACTGTTTTTTGGCGTAGGCCAGTAACGACGCGAACTGGCCGGCTGTTACCGGGTGGCTGGCATCTTTTGCAACAAATTGCGTGGTGAGTTTTAGTGATGACGGCAGCGGTGTCAGGGTCAGTCCCATGTAGACCAGTTTGACTTTAGCCAGCGTTTTTTTAGTACGCACTGCCAGTTTGTTGAGGCCCATCCAGTCTATCGACTGCTTTAGCATCGTGGGTACCACCAGCATCGAGGAAAACAGCTGTTTTTTACTGAAGGCGTACCAGTCGGACAATGGAATGGCGGATGGCTGGCTTTTGCGGTAACGATCCCGAATGCTATGGGCAACCCCTTTGGAGGCGATAAACAGATGATGCGGAGTGCTCTCCACCTGCCAGCTGCGTACCGGGACACAGGTTTCGTTGTCCCTCTGCACGACCTGCATGCCATTCGCTGACGGGGTTGTATCATAATGGCGAGTCAGGTAATCGTTGATCGCGGTCATGTCGATATCCCCGTCCATCATCAGCGCATAATCGTCGTCACCGCCCTGGTTGCGGTAGACACCCAGCAGGATACTTTTCACCTTTGCCCCTTTTTTGTTAAGCAGCGCAAGCCAGTCATTCACCGGGTAATGATGAAACGGCGAGTTGGTCGGCAAAATCCCGTCAAGCGCGAGCTGATGGAAAAGTTGCGACTGGGCCTGTTCAAAACTTTCAGGCGACACCGCAACAAGCGCCAGCAGTTTGTCCGTCACCATGGCCTTCGCGCCGCGTGTATCGATCTGAGTGGGTACGGCCGAATGCAACACACGCAGGGTACCCACTTCCCGTTTGACCGTGGGGTTCATCCACAGCACCAGCAACCCCAGCAGTATGACGGCCGCCGCTATCTGCAGTTTGACTTTTGTGGTCAACGCAAGCCGTTTTTTGCTTTTCGGCTGTTTTTGTTTTGCTGTCGTGTTGGTCATTTTTTACTCACTCGCTCTGTTGCTTTTGTCTCAAACACTTACTGGGATCATCCCGGCTTTGTCCGCAAGTTATCCCCCTTTTCTGTGGATAACTTATAAAACTTTCTGCGCTTTCTTTCGATTGAAGACCTCTTTGCGATCCACCAGGATGTCTTTGGGTGCCTCGATACCAATCGTGGCCGTGCCATCGTGGTTGATGGTTTTCAAGGTCACTGTGATCTTTTTGTCGATAATGATGGATTCGCCTTCGCGGCGTTTCAGGTTAAGCATGGACGCGCTCCTGTTGTTGATTTTGGGCTGGTTTCGTTTTCTTTTTCTTTTTTTGCACTGTGGCGATTTCCTGTAGAAAGGCCGGTGGCTTTTCGATATAGCTGATATACAGGGTGCTCTTCGTTCGGGTCATGGCCACATAGAACAAGCGGCGTTCTTCTTCGAGTACCGGTGGTTCAATGTTTTTGGTGTCCACATCCGCTGCTTTGATCCACACGGTATCGAACTCCAGGCCTTTGGCCGCGTGGAAGGTCGCCACATAGATGGTCTGGTCATTGTCGTGATCGAACGCCGGGCGGGGTCGCGGGTTGAGCAGTTTTTGCAGAACATCCTCGATGTCCCCCTGGACACTGCAAAACGCATCGGCGGCAATCGTTGTGGTATTAGCACGACGCTGAAACAGGTAGTCGTTGTCCACTTTTTTGTAGCGGCTGATGAGCCAGTTTGTTGCAAACAGGACGCTGGCCTGCCAGGTCTCCCCGTCTTGTTGCATTGTTTTGTATGTCATTAGAATTTCGTTGTATGCCTGCAGGGTCTCGGGCAGACCGGCTTCGCTCAGTGTTTGTGTTGGCACGACACCGGTATTTGCCCGCAGCAAATCGACATAGCGTGCAATGGCGTCCTGTTTGACACCGAGATACGCCATCACCGACTGGATGCCGATGCTGTTTTGTGGATTTTCCAAAGACTGGATAAACCCCAGAAAAAGCGTGCACACCTGATTTTCCCAGAAGGTCCGCCCGGACAGGCGTTGATACGTGAGGCCGGCCACACGCAACACGGCTTCGATTTTGTCCAGCTGGGCATTGCTGCGGGCCAGTACCGCTTTGGTGCCTTTGTGCGTTGGCAGCTGGGCGGCAATGACCTCCGCTTCCTGTTTGTCGTTGATGCACAGTATCTGCAACAGGGTGCCGGCCTCGCCGGTGGCTGAGACCAGTTGCTTGGGATGGCGATCATGATTCTGGCTGATGAGCGCGTCTGCCGCATCAAGCACGTCTTCCGGACAGCGGTAACAGGTATCCAGTACCACCTGGGTCGGATGGGCGATGTGCTGGAATCGTTGTAATCCGGTATAGCCTAACGAATGGCGGAAGGCGTAAATAGACTGGTCATCGTCGGCCACAACGGTAACCTGAACCCCGCGTTTGACATGCTCGGTCACCCAGGCTAACTGGATATCGTCGATGTCCTGAAACTCGTCCACCAGCAGGTGCGTGATCGGTAGGGTGTTGAGGACACCCTCACGAAGTGCCAAAACAACGTCCCGGCAGATACCCGGTAAATCGATATAGTTATGCTCGGTGAGCAGGTGGCGGTAAATACTGTAGGCGTGCCAGGCATCCGGTTCTTTGTTTTTGAGATCGTCCGGGTAGAGGTTGGCACCGTGGCTTTCGATGATTTCCTGCATAGCCTCGTAACTGAAAGTTTCCTCGGCCATGTTGATGGTCTGGAAAATCAGGTTGCGTCGATCCACGTTCCCGATCAGTTTTCTTTTGCTGTGCAAACTGCGGTGCTGGGCGCACAGGTAGGCGTGGAAGGTTTTCACAACGAGACGTGTGCTTTTTGTCTGGGCGGCAATGCGGCTGCGCATCTCATCGGCGGCGGCTCGCGTGAATGTCACCAGCGCCAGTTTGTTGCTGGGGTTTTTCAGCAGCTCTATCGACCGCTGAATAATCACCCGCGTTTTGCCGGCACCGGGGCAGGCGGTCACCAGGGTATGGCCGGTAGCATGGATCGCCGCTAACTGTTGTGCGGAATATTCCACGGTTATTTGCGCCTCGCGTACATCCGCTCGTTGATGATTTTCTGGATGTTCTCCGGATCCGATACGCCGTGAAACTGCACCTCGGCTCTGTTTGTGCCCGCAGAGGCTAACTCAATCGCGCCTATGCCCAGAATACGGTCAACGTAACCCTGACGTACATCCACAGAGAGAATGTCTTGATATTGAACGCTGGCGCGGTTACGGGCGATGATTCCGGTGATGGTCTCGGCGGTATTCTCATTGAGCAGGTATTTCCGTGAAAGCCGTGTTAGGAATATTTTCCCGGCGTAGAACGCGGCAAGCAGTCCGGCGGCCCCCTGCAGACCCGATACCAGCCAGGGATAATCCGCCAGCCCGTTTACGCCTCGTGATCCCATCGCCATCGACAACACGGTTAGCGGGAACATAAAAACAAACAGGCCGATGAAGATCAGTGTCCACTCGCGGGGGAAGGCAAACCACGAAGGGCGGTATTTTATGATCTCGAAAATCGCATCCTGTTCCCCCTGGCGCGCCTTTTTCTGAACCTCTGGAATCCATTCGGGTTCCCCCTCGATATCAGCAGGCGGTGGGGCTGAATAATCGGATGCCGCCTCGGCATTAACACCCGGCGTTGCCTGTGGCTCGATTTTTCGACGGATCGAATATTCAGCATTGATGAAATCGATCAGCTCAATCCGGCAATTGGGGCAGTGGATGGATTCGACTGGCTGGTATTTTTTTGCCATCAGGATTCATCTCCAATATCAGGATTCTCATTCAGTAGTTTCTGCATGGTTTTCACCTGCCGCTGGATGGCGTAACAGGTTCGCAGACCGATCCGGCAAATTTCCAGCCGTCGTTCCGTGTCCATAATCATCGGCAGCTCCCAATCTCGGGCGTGGCGACGAAATGAACTCTCCGGGTAAATGGTGGCGGTTCGACCGGCGCTGCCCTTGGTGATGCGAATGGATCGGACCAGCTGGCCGCCGGCCTTCGTTTTCACGCAGTTTTGTTTCGTCCAGTCCAGCTCGAATGTTGTTTTGCCCCCACGCACCCGTTTGCGGTAACGGACGAAAACGAAACCCTTTTTGTTTATCTCATCCATCTCAGCGTTTTTGGCATCATGCGTACATTTGTATTCATCCACAATCGCCTGAATCCGTGTCTGCCAGTACCCCACGTTCAAAACATCGTGTGGGGGTGGAAATTCGGGGAATTTTACCCCCCCCTGTTTCCCCACAATATTATCTATTGGTTGGGATGGTTTCTCGTCCCCACCATGAATGGGTGTGATTTTTGATTTTTTCATTGAAGACTCTTCTAAAAATGTTGTTTTATTGACTGTTCCACCTAATTGCCGGTTGTGACGTGCGTCCCACCCTAACTTAGGGTTGGACGGTTGTTTTTGTGGCTGAACCCACGTCCCATTCAGCCGTTCCACCCAATTGCCGGTTGGCTGTTCTGTTCCAACCCTAATTAGGGTGGGATGAGGCTTTTACGTCCAAAATCCCCGTCCCTTTCGGCTTTTTTGCTCATTTTCGGCTTTCTGGTTGTCGTCCCACCCTAATTTAGGATTGGATGAGTTGTTTCTCCCACCTGCCTGTTTTTTTTCAGTCGTTCCACCCAATTGCCGGTTGTACTGTGCGCCCCACCCTAATTTAGGGTTGGACAGTTGTTTTTGTGGCTGAACCCACGTCCCATTCAGTCGTTCCGCCCAATTGCCGGTTGGCTGTCATGCTCCAACCCTAATTAGGGTTGGATGAGGCTTTTACGTCCAAAATCCCCTTCCCCTTTTTTTGGTCCATCAGACGCGTATCCCCGCGCCATGACTTATCTTAGCGCGTTGAAAAAAGATAAATCGGTCTGAAGGTGCCTGTTTTTTATCACTTTCACGGATTTTTTGCCGATTGGCGGTCGATTCGCCCAGGTTTCCGTGAAAGTGCCGTTTTTGGGGCACTTTCAGACCCTTTTGCGATTTTTGGATGCCGTAAAATACACGCAGGCGGGGCCAGTCGTTCAGTTGAACGACTGGCGAACGACTAGAGTTTTTATTTTTTTCATTTTTTTGCGCTAGTCGTTCAGTTGAACGACTAGCGAACGACTAGGAGTTTTTGATGAGTATTTTTGCGATTGATCTGGGGTTCAGTAATGTGAAATTGGCGGTGGGGGGCAATACGGATGTCGAAAGCACCTATCTGATGCCGGCCGGTGTGGTGCCGGCCGGGGATCGCGCCCAGGGGATTACGGACAAAGCCGCCACCAGTGGCCTGTCCGTGCTGGTGGATGGCGAAATGTATGTGGCCGGTATCGATCACCACGAAACCGGTCGCCACCCGCGTATCCTCGATGCGGACTACCCGGCCTCGGTTGATTACCGGGCACTGTATTATGCCGGCCTGGCCACGCTCAATAGCGACCATGTAAAAACCGTGGTTACCGGGTTGCCCAGCTATCAGGCGGTGGACAAAAAACGGGTTGATGCCCTGAAAAACATGCTGGTTGGTGAACACCAGGTTGCCAAAAAACGGGTGATTACTGTGGACAATGCCATTGTGGTGGCACAGCCAACCGGTGCGTATATGGATTATTATGCCTCGGCGGAGGATCCCGAGGGGGTTGAAAACAGCAATGTGCTTATTGTGGATCCCGGCTTTTTTAGTGTGGACTGGGTACTGGTTTCTCATGGTGCGATTATGGAAAAATCACGAGAGAGCAGCAAAGCGGCTGTCTCGGTCATTCTGGAGGATGCGGTCAAGTTACTCGGTGAGGATTTTGGTATCAAACCCCGACCGATTGATCTGGAAAAAGCCATACGCGGGGAGTCCACGACTATATGGTTGGCCGGGCGGAAAGTCGATATCACGGACTATCTGAACCAGGCCAGACATCAGTCCGCTGAAGCGGTGTCTCGCCTGATCAAAATGACCTTGCGAGAAAACGATTGTGCGCCGGATATTATTGTGATGGCCGGGGGCGGGGCTGCATATTATGCGGATGCGATTCAGGCCGAGTTTCCTAATAGTCTGTTTGTGCAGCCCGAAGCCCCGGTGTTCGCCAATGTGCGGGGGTATTTTTTGATTGGGGAATCGGCGGAGAATAACGCGTGAAAGTGCAGGTCACTATCAGCGAGGAAGCCTGTCCTGAGCTGTATGCCGATCTGTTACACCTCAACCCTCGTTATCGGGCAGCACGGCTCCGGCAACTGGCTATGTGTGGTCTGGCATCGCTTAAGCCGTCCGAACCGCCAAAACCGCCGAAAAAACCCCGGCGGTTGCCGGCGAAGTTTTCACCGGGTTTGTGAGGGTGGCGTTTTGGCTGGAAATGTTTCTACGTGGAAACATTCTGGCCTGCATGGCACTCCCTTCCCTTTTCCCTTGCCAGAGATCGTTATGCTGCCGCCTGGCATGGATCGCTTTGTCATCATGCCGGTCGGTTGCTGTCGCCAGTTCCAGCGTGATTTTAACTGGTGGCGGTTTTTTAGCTGAGCTTTTGCAGCAGCAGTAAGGCAGATTGTTGTTTGTCGTTATGAATGGCTTGTCTTCTGCCCTGATTTTCCCTGCTCTTTTTCGTTAATCCGGTGACCAGCCCAGGCGTTCGAGTACACCTGAAAGAACATCGTTGTTTTTTCGATAATCAATCACCAGTTCACCTGTTTCCATCTCGATGCGTGTCGGACAGCCAATCAGGTTGCTGATGGCCTCCTCCAGCTGAATGACTTCACGGGGTCGCGTTGTTGGGGGGGTTGTCGTGGGAGAACAATCCCCGTGAATAGCGGCCGTCAGGTCACGAACAGACAGTTGTTGCGCCACCACTTTTTTGAGGAAGAAACGTTGTGCCCCGCTTTCCAGTCTGGCAATGACTTTGACGTGCCCTTCTTTGATGGTGTCAGGATGATCACGGATCAGTACACGGGTTGTCTCAGGGAGTTGATGGATGCGTAAGGCATTACAGATCACTGACCGGGGCATACCGGTTGCGTGGCTGTAGGCGGCCTGGCTACGGTAGTGGTGGCAGGCTTGCGCTATTTGATCTGCACGATCCAGAAAATGGGCTGTTGCAGGTTTAGCCAACGTCTGCAGGGCGGGTGGGGCCAGATGATCCACCGGTATTACCGGGATTTTATCCACCCCGATCTGTTGGGCGAGATACCAGGACTGCGGGGAGCCAACGATCTCTGCGTCACCCTCGGCTAAGGTGCGTACTAAAACCGGTTGAATGAGGCCGGTGGCTTTTGCCTGCGCAAGTAACGCGGGTGATAAACGTTCCCGCTGCGATGTGTAGGCTCCACATTGAAGCCGATCAATGTCGATTTGTTGCATGATCTGTCCGGAATGTTTCCACGTAGAAACATGTTAGCGTATTCCATACCGGTTGGGTAGGGTTTAGTACTAAATGTTTCTACGTGGAAACTGTTACCAGCCACGTCCAGCGTGGTCATGAGTCCCTTTACTCCGCCTACACGGACAAAAATCATGACGAACTACCTCTCCTTTACCCCCGCCTACACGGGGAATACGTTCTTAATTTTCCCAACAAAATTGGATCCTGCCCTTTACCCCCTCCTACGCGGGGAACACGCAAATAGCTCTACTAATCCAAATGCGGTTGATCCCTTTACCCCCGCCTACACGGGGAACATCCATCGCCTGAACCAGAAATATCGTGTTTAATCCCTTTACCCCGCCTACACGGGGGGAATACCATTGACGAGTATGATTCTATGTATTTACGCACCCTTTACCCCCGCCTACACGGGGAATACGCGCTGATTGAAGTACATGGTGTTGCTAATGTGCCCTTTACCCCGCCTACACGGGGAATACAAATCGATTGCTGAATGTTAATTTAATTTCAATCCCTTTACCCCCGCCTACACGGGGAACACAACGACAGAGGCGAGCCAGATACATTAAAAAACCCTTTACCCCCGCCTACACGGGGAATACGTCAAGACCTCGCCATGCTATGACACTGGAGCCCCTTTACCCCCGCCTACACGGGGAACACGCTTCCTGTAGGTCGTTGATTGGAAGGTTGTTTTTAAGCGCCTGCCAATCTACCAACCAATATTACCATATTCAACTATGATTTTTTGGAATTGATGTACTCCCCACGAATGAATTCGTGGGGAGTACATCAATGTTGTTTCCAGGGTTTTAGGTAGGGCACGGTTGCTTCTTTTCGATAGCGACCTGGCCAGTGCTGTCCTTTGCCAGTGCGTGTCCATGCTACAATCGAGAAACCGCCACCCTGATCGGTTTCTGGCAGAAGACGATCACATTGCTCACTAACGATAATTATCGAGAAGGGCGCATCGCTATCATCCTCCCACATTAGCTCCAGTGCCTCGCGTTGATATTTCCGCCAAAGGCCTCGGGTAACGATTACCTCACGTGCTGATTGCATCTCGTCGAGATAAGATGCTACGATGTCGGGCACTAACAATCGCCCTACACCAGCGTTCCAGCTAAGATATACCATGCCGGCTTCGGCCTGGGGTAGATCGAAGTAATTGGTCTGTTTGATACTTGGTCCATTATTGACAATACAAATGACGTTTTTCATAAGAATTGCCTTTATATGAGTTACTAGATTTTTTCTCTTGATGCTTTGGTTTCCACAAAAAACATTTATTTTCCTTATTTATCATAGTCTTAGGAAATTGTCGATCGACAATTTTTATATTTTAATCAACAATTTTTAAAAATTTCTCTATTGCCTCCTTGATCTCGTCTCGGCTACAGTTTTTGGCAATAGTGAGGGCATAGCCACCGCCTTTTTTTGACCAGTGAATAACTTTCTTTCCGCCTTCTATCTGAATCGCTATGGTTTTTACTGTGTTTTTTACAGAACCGTTCCCTGCTTTAACCAACTCGTTAACTAACAACGCCGGCTTTAATTCCTTGGTTTTTAGTCGTTCAGCTTGTGTAATAATGCGTTTTTTTGCTGCTGGATCAGTTAGAAAACGGGCCAGTTTTTTGTAATGCTCAACCGTAATTTCTGTTACGTCACGATAGGCATCAATAATTGGTTGGGGCAAATCTGCCAGTTTCAGTAACCGACTAAGCCAAGCCGCATCACATTCCAGATTTTTTACCATTTCAACCTGTCGATCATTGTAATATTCATGCAGGGCTTTTTTGTAATCAATGGCACGCTCATAGTCACAAATATCATCGCGGTCACGGTTCTCAATATCTGATAATCGAAATGCTTCCTCGTCAGTTAGCTGTCGTGGTTCAATAAGAAACTTGAAATCTGGCCACTTCTTACGCATATATGTGGCAGTCCAATGCCTACGAGCACCACATATAACCTCGTAATCATAGTCATCATCAGTAATTTTTCTGACAATAGCCGGTATCTCCTGCCGACCCTGTGATCTGAATCCTTCAATAAGATCCTGGCATCGATGCTCATTTAATAATTCATAGCGACGATTATGCCCACTCCACATGCGACAGCGTGCCGGATCAACTAATAATTGTTTTGTTAAAACGGTATTAGCCTGTTCAGAAAATGTTTCCTTCCTGGAACTAATTCGATTCTTTTTATCCTGGTTAATATTTTTATTACTGGCCGGTAGGTCATTTTCTGTTATTGAGTCAAGAAAATTTTTATTGATATTTGTCATAATATACCCTCATCACGTAATTTCTGTTTATGACTCGGCCAAGTTTTTCTGATAAGTATTTCAACCTCCTTATTGAAAGCATCAAAATACGTTTTAGCGCGCCGGTGAACTTTTAACGACGTGATGGGTTTTTCCAGTTCATAAATAGTCATTAAGCGTGTGCTGGCATTATCAACTTCAGCACTATCTTTTACTAATGTATTAAAACAATAGTTTTCAAAAATGTTTTTAATCATCACAGCAACAGCTGTATGCGCACTTTTGCCTTCGTTTATTTTAGTGATAACCGTTTTTACAAACTTATAATCAATCGAACGACCAGTCATTTTTTCCAACATTTCTAAGACTTCATCCATCATGTCAAGAAATGTCACCGTAGAATCATAATCATACATTCCCGGCGGTGTTGGTATAACTAATGCATTTGCTGCACTTAAAACATTTAGAGATATCATGCCTAAAGCGGGCGGTGCGTCTATCAAAATAATGTCATAACTATCTTTAACACTATCAATTCCCTGTTTTAAACGAAGTAGGGCAGAAGCCCCTACGCTCCTATTTCCCATCTGCGCTGCCAATAGATACTCTGAATTATAAAGATACAGACTGGAAGGAATAATATCGATATTTGGCCAGTATGTATGTTTAATCACATCGGTTACTGTATTGGTATCAAACTGTAAGTAAGGCCCCAGTGTTTCTGACTGTTCAAGATTGTCAGGATATAAACCAAATGTTGTAGTCATAGAGGCCTGGGGATCACAATCAATAACAAGAATCCGATAGCCAGCAATCGCCAGATAATCAGCGAGATGACATGTACCGGTGGATTTTCCACTGCCTCCCTTGAACGATTGTATAGCTAGTATAATCGGTTCATCATCATCGCTACGCCAGGGGAGAGTTCCGAATGTTTTCCGCATCGCCTGAATATCTTCAAGTCGATAACCAATTCGTCGATTATTTTCATCAAGGGCAGGGGGGGATAAACGCCCCTCTCGTTCAGCTTTCCGAATAGCTTCTTTAGATCGACTGACCAGACCTGCAGCTGTCGTTATATTAAAACGAATTTTTAGTTGTTTTTCCTCATTGGGTGAAAAAACTGAGGCGCGTAATTTACGCTGAACTGTTTTTGCGCGTCTAATTAGTTCCTGAATCTGAATTCTTCCTGTTCCAGCATCTTCGGTATCATCTGTATATGATATTTTTTCTGCGTTATTCATCAAATTTTCGTTAAACCAGTTATTTAGGACTGAGGATAACGGATCTCCTATTTAGCGTTAACTATTATTATATGTTTAGTACGCGCATTTTAAACATATATTTTATTATTTGACAACCATATGATGTAACTATAATATTTAACAAACTTATTCGTTGTCGTTCTTTCATTATCTAGCAATAAAAACAGATGACTACAAACCTGACAAAAAAAATCAATATTATTGGTGAAAAAGTTTCCATACGTAACAAGGAAATTGGTCAAATTGAAGCTGAAATTTCTTCAGATACAATAAATGAACAAAAACCCACTAAACACAGAAAAGGTTTATCCAGTGATAAAATCATTCAACAGGCTGAAAAGACATTTCTAAGAGATGAACAACTTGGTTTGTTCGATGTCATTCCGGTTACCAAGAAAAACATCTTTCCTACTATTCTCACTCGAATCCCTATTTTTATGCCCATCACTAAGACTATGCAAAAAAAATTACTTGATGAGGATAATGCTTTATCATTTGAAACACCCTTTGGCTCGGGAAAACGATATGGTCCAAACCTGTGTGTTTTTGATGAAGATGTACTGTATGCGCTCTCAAAATTGACTAAGAAGAAGCTCATCGGGTCTCATAAGAACTTGCCTATAAGAGTTTCTAGTACCTATAAACCAGACAATAAGGGCAATGTCAGAGTTAATACAGTTTTATGTACAATAAGCGACATTCTTAGAGAGATTGAGTTATCGAACGGAGGACGTGAACGTACAAGAGTCCTTGATTCCCTAAAACGCCTGACAAACTCATCAATAACGCTAACACTCAAAAAAAATGATCGCTATTTAGGTAATTGTGAAATAGGTAAATCGGTCAAATTGATTGATATCGAGTGGCAGTTGTATTCAGAGGAAGGGTTTATCTATGGCCAATTTTCCCCGGTAGTCACTTATTGGCTAGAACAAGAATACACATATCTGGACTGGGACATACGTAAACGACTAAAAAGTGCCTTGGCAAAGGCACTACACCGTTTTTTATCCGGGCAGATAAATAAAAAAAATAAGATATTTTCAAAATTGAACAAGATCGACGATATTGCTGTGAGTATTGGTTTTCACTGTCGAAAAAGAGACATAAAAAAGCATTTTACAAACGCGCTCGATGAACTTGTTGGAGCCGGTTATTTGACCGAATTTGAGATTACTGGTACGGGCCGATCAGAGCCCTTCAGGTTATTTGCTATGCGTGGATAGTTGCGTGTCATTTATGGCTAAAGACCCCGAAACCGAGTATAAGTGATTGATTTTTTGTCCACGAGTAGCGTGTCATTTGCGGCTGAACCCCTCTTTGTATCCTGAAGATTATTGTAAAACCTGCGTGTCATTTGTGGCTAAAGACCCGAAACCGAGTATAAGTAATTGATTTTTTGTCCACGAGTAGCGTGTTATTTGCGGCTGAACCACTCTTTGTATCCTGAAGATTATTGTAAAACCTGCGTGTCATTTATGGCTAAAGACCCCGAAACCGAGTATAAGTAATTGATTTTTTGTCCACGAGTAGCGTGTCATTTGCGGCTGAACCACTCTTTGTATCCTGAAGATTATTGTAAAACCTGCGTGTCATTTGTGGCTAAACCCCTCTTTGTATCCTGAAGATTATTGTAAAACCTGCGTGTCATTTGTGGCTAAAGACTCGAAACCTGGTATAAGTAATTGATTTTTTGTCCACAGGGTTGCGTGTCATTTGTGGCTTAGTAGCGTGTCATTTGTGGCTTAGTAGCGTGTCATTTGTGGCTTAGTAGCGTGTCAGTTGTGGCTTAGTAGCGTGTCAGTTGTGGCTTAACGATATTTAGTTGATCGCTATATCATTGATTTATATATATTTCTTTTTGTATTTTACCTGGCTAGTCTTTTTTAATCTTTCTAAGTCTATTCTAGTCAATTCATAACAAAAACCCTCCACCCGCAAAACAGCAGGGGAGGGTTCTTATTATGGGTAACAATGCGGCACACGTGCCACATTGTTACCCTGTTCAATCCGCTCAGCACGACGTTTCTGTGCTGAGCGGATGTTTTTTAATTTAACTCGGCGCGCCATACTGGTGCGCCGAGTCAAATTAAACTCATCCCGCATATATTTTGCGGGATGAGTTTTATCCTCATCCACCATCTTTATGGTGGATGAGGATCTGTCATGCTTTTCTTCCAGCATGACTTTGACAACCTTCCCTTTTTCTAATGCTCCAATTCCCTGTGGAGCTATTTTTTCTTTCTTTACCGGTCGGGTGACCGGCAAAGAAAGAATTTTTCTCATCACCATCATGGTGATAATGATCGCCATGATGGTGACTTCTAAACAGAGCAGACTGTGCATAGTACACTCCTGGCATATTGCCTGTTATGCCGTAATAATAATTACGGCGTTAAAAAAATGCCCGGTGACAGTAGCACTAAGTGCTATTATCAATCGGGCGTTTATGGGGTCTATACCCCGTAAGCAATCATTAACGATTGCTTGATTTACCCTCGGATGAGGGCGTGCCTACAGGTATCGCATACATACTTGATCGTAGCTATGTATAACACTCCCTGTAAGCTAGTTTTTTAGGAAAACCGTCAAAAACCCTTTTTATACTTGTAAAGTCAAGTCGTCTCCATAGAGACTAAAACCCTTTATTAAGATATCAGCGATAATTCAGACTATTTTTGTTTAGATATGTCAGGAAACTTTATTTGTTGTGGTATAACCATTGCTTTATAAATGTTCTCAATTTGGCTATCGCCAATTGCTGCCATATCACTTAGATTTTCCCAAACTTTTCTATCTCTAGGGTTATTTAGATTAAGACCGAACTTCTGTGCGATGATTGAGCGATCGTCACCGATCACCGGATTATCTTCTTTCATTAAAGCATTGTTTATCATTGTCGAATACGGTGCGGCGGCATCCGCTAATCTGTTGACAACTGGATCACCAAGAGTAACCATGTTGGGCTTATATTGACCGTTATGCGTGTCCTTCCATTGCTGAATTTCTTCCGGTGGAATATAACCTGACACAAGACTCGCAAAAGCTGAGGCCTGGTTTTCATTAAGTCCTCTATTTTTAAACTCTTTCATTTTTTGATCATAAAGTCCATGTGCTAGTTGAATATCCTTTCCAGCTTGGGCAAAAGTTAACTTTCCATGAGCAGCGTCCCAGGTCATGCCACCAATAATTTCACCAGTTCGATGTGCAAAATTCGGTATTGAATCATACAATGCATGGCCAAATTGCGGGAGGCTGTTAACAACCCTATTAACACCGCCTTCATCGTTTATATTTGCTATGGCGTTAACCATTGCTTCATGATTTTTCTGGTATGTTTTTGCATAGGCGCTTACCCCTGTTGCCTCAACTTTGTTTTTGAATCCGCTGTATGCCTCTGTTGGGTTTGCATTACGTGACTGGTTATCTACTTTTCCAATATTATTATTGGCTGTTTTTTTCAAGCTGTTTATGTTTGACCTTATCGGTTTTATTTTATCGTCATCAGCTTGTTTAATGGCCCGATTTTCATTGGGATTTATTACCGGTTTATTTTTTAAATTACGATTGTTTTCGCTGTTATCCATTGTTTTTAGAACATTTTCCCTTTCCACCTCATTATATCCAGCATTAACATGGCTTCTCGATGGTGTCATTGATTCTTCAGGATGCTCGTGTTCATAATTTTCGGTCCAGTCATAAAGCGATTCAAATTGAGCCAGTTTTGTTACTGAATCGCTGGATAGTACCTGCCCCCAGGATGATGCTCTCAGCTGCTGAATTCTTTTATTTACATCTGCACCTAAATTGTTTTTTCCAATTAATTTATCAGCTGAACGACTCCATTCTGACGATAGATTATTTGCTAATCTTGATTTACGTATTGAAACACTATTCCCAACGCTACTACTATTCGAAGCGGTTTTACTATATTGCTCTATATGACTTCTTGTTTTGTTAACTGCTTTGCTTAGGCTCTGGTTAAATCCACCTGATGTCGAGTTACTAGCGTTATCGGTCGAATTGTAAGCGGTTGATTTAATCAGGTTTTCTCCTAATTTTGCTTCAACGCCCGATGTGTTGCTTTCCATTTCTTTCACGCTTGCGTTGAAATCGCTCATAATAGAGGATGTTTTATCGGATGATGTGCTAATTTTAGGTAAGAAGCTGGCTAAAGAATTGCCTATACTCTTAACTTTGGTTTGCTCTTCCTTGCTTAATTCTCCATCGGCATCGCGTTTTCCTCCAGTGAGGATATTCAATATCTCTGCACCTGCAATAGCCACTGCGCTACTTTGTTTTTCAGTAAGGTTGGTTTTATTACCCATCCCAATTGCGTTATTTACCGATTTAGCAAGACTGGCGCTTATGTCTTGTGAATAACCAGCGTTTGTGTTATGTGATGATCCTATGGTTCGACTACCAGCCTGTCCTACTGTGTAATTCGTCGCTATCATTTTGGCTGCCGTGGCTCCGAGATTTTCTGTTGAACCTTTACTATAAGTGCTTAGACTCTGAGTGGCATTTGAATGCATTTTGTTAATAGTCATAGAGCCACCTCCAACAGGATCAGTTGCGAAATCACCATTTACTATACTATGCGACACCGGTGCTATATTTTGTACATATGGTGCTGGTTGTATGCTGTCAGGTGAAACAATCTTTTCATTAACAAAATCACGACCACGTAAATTACCTGCCAGTGATGCCGCCGCCTGGGTTCCGCCATAAATTAACATCAGCGTTATAACCGGCGTAATAGCGATTAACATTGAGCCTGTTTGATACCAGGTCACTGCGATCTGGTCTGTAGTGAACAGTCCATTGATGGACGCTAATGACATCCCGCCTGTTGCCGTTAGGGTGTCAAGATGTCCCTCAAATGCTGATAAAATAAAAAAGTTGATAATTGCCATCACCGGATACCATAATTGTATCCACATGGCAAATTTAAAATAAGCTGCTAACAAGCCGTAGCCGGCAGCACCAAAAGCGAGAATAAAACCTAATATAGGTGTAACCGCATACATGGCAGCTTCAAAAAACGTCATTAACGGTTTTGATATAAGCGTCCAGTTATCTTTATCCGATTGCCATTGAACCAGGCGCTGATTAGTTGCCTGGTTTATCATTATTTGATAATTATTATTGTTCGATAGAATCGATTTGGCTATCGCGGCATCAGGTAGCGCGTTTTTTAGTACATTATTTAGAATATATGTGGTTGCGGTAATCGTCGTTGCTCCTCCCCGAGCATTTAGTGTATCGACGAGATTCTGTACCCTGATTTGTGCCTCTGCTACAGATTGTCCGGTGTTTGCTGCAAGTTGTTTGTAAATGGCTCCTTGAAACTGTGATGATAACAGATCATTTTTTATGAACCCCCAGGCAAGATGACAATCATAAAAGGCCGGGGGCGTTCCAGTAAGATTAACATAGGTGGTACTTGTAACCGTTGTTGATTGTATTGCAGTCAAAAAATCATTAGCCGCGTATAATTGACTGAGTATCTTTGCTTTATGACCCAGGTCAAATGACAGGCAGTTTGTATAATACTGCGTTAATGCTTCTTCTCTGTCTGACAATGGTTTATGGTTTGTGTCTACAGGGTCTGTACCTTTAACCGTTAATTCACCTACTGCTCGCATAGTCGTTATCTCATCAGCAAAACCTTTTTGGGTTATCTCTGGGCGGGAATAGCCGGTTTCAAATAGTGATGTAAGGCCTTCGCCAACCTGCGATATAATCATGCCGCTGTAGGCCACACCGGTAGGAACATGACCTACCGAGTATGGGGTCCCTGTTCGAACATCCTTTACAATGACCGTTTTTGTTGTTGAGAAAAACGCCAGCCAGATTATTGCGGCGATGAAGATCGAGGAAATGTTAAATTCTTTTGTTCCTCCCATTGCACTCTGTATTGCAACATACATGACACCTAAAATAAAGCCAGCAGCGCTTAAATTGTGAAAGGCTTGTGATTGGGTAATCATGGCCATGGCGTTTAATGTATCCTTTAAAAACTGAGCGTCACCCAATGAGAGTATTTCTATTGCCATAGTATTTTAGATAGTATTTGCTTGTCAGTAGTGGGAATGGATGATGTTAGTAGTAGATGCTATCAGTTACCATTAATAGTTGTTGATGGCAGTGTCGGTAATTTTGGGAATAGATCATCCTCGTATGTATTTCTATATCTTATTTTATTTAGCATTTGGTAACTAGCAATCAGTTCTCTATATCTTTTATCAGGGGCTTTTTTCTTGACTACATTAATTTCTTTCTTGTAATCCGCTTCTGCGTTCGCAAGTATTTTGTTCATGCTTCTGACAGGTAATTTTCCGTGGTAATTAGCCTCCGCTGACTTAAAATCTTGCATAAATTCATCAAGAAGCGATTGTGCGTAGATAACTGCAATTATTTCGACATTGATATCAGTAAATATTTTTAGTTTTGTCGGGTCTTTTGTTTCGGCTAGTTTTCTTAGTAAAGATCCCATTCCAGCCGGCATGTGTTCAATAAACCCTTTTTCCTGGCTGGTGTAGGGTGTTGTGATATTGGTCGTCAGTTTTGCAATAATACCCGGCGATACACCTGGCTTACCGTATAAGATTTCATTTATGATCTGTTTAATCGATTTAAAACTATTATTAATTAACGTTGGAGTAACAGTTAAACATTTAGGGTCAGCCACAAGATTATCGCATTTATAATACTGCACAACCGTTCCAGTTTTAAAACCGTTTATCAAAACATCGAGTGGTATCATAGCACCCGGATACGAATTAACATTAACCTGCTCTTCAGCACCTGTCGGTTTATTAACGATTATCGTTCCTGTCATCGACATTATCGTTTGCTTTAATTGGTCGTCTCCACCAAGAAGGAACCAATTTTTAAAGTGTTGAGCCCCCATAACCTCCCATGCCAAATTCCCTATCATTTTACTAAATTCAACGGGTGGTAGTTTATGAGCCGCATCATGTGAAGAACTGTGCCCGTCTTTTGGATGGGCTGCGTCATTTGCATCAGAACTTACGCCTAATCGTGTTAACAGGCTCTTCCCGGTCTTTCTTGATTCGTCTGCTGCTGATTTTAAACCAGGTGCTACCGCATCAACGAACTGGTGAGCCATTTCGCACGAGTTACGCATTCCGTCGTTAAGCTTATTCATTGTGGTCTCAAGATCGTTCATCATTGAATTACAGGTTGGGCATAAAGCTGTAAACGCCAGCTTAAATGCATAGGTTTGTGCGTTAGATGCAATGGATCGTAATAATGTCGTCAGCTTTGGGCCGTCAATAAAAGAAAAACTTCCGCCGTAGAGATCAATACCGCCGCATCCCGCTGCTACGTGTGGTGCGCTAAAATGATATATTTGTACACCTGACACTCTTTTGTTATGAATAGATATATCTCCTCCAGAAAAGAAAGTCGATGTGGCTGTTTTGAAGGTACCCGTCGGCGTCGTATTCATTAGCCCTCCAAGCTTTGTGCCGATTTGATCTTGTAAGCTTGCTTGCGAGGTGGCAGCAATAAAAAATAAAAAAATCCCCATTAAATAGATGCTGGGTTGATGATATAAGTTGTTTTCTTTTTTTATACACATGTCTTTCTCGTTCTTGAAGCAGCGTTAATTAGCACTGTATATTTGTTTGAGTTTGTTATAAATCTGTTGTTGATCTAACGATGGACTTTTAAGTAATTTGTCTGCAGTATCAACTGGATTCATACGAAAAATGGCGTTCGCTACGTTGTAGTCTTTTTTATTAATAAGCCCCATTGTATAACCGGCGTTAACAACCCTGGTTTCAAGCTGTGTTTCGCTGATAATGCCAAATGCTACCGGTGCGAGTTTCTTTGCCCCTGGATAATAGAGATAGGTTGTAGGTGTTACCTTAATATTAAGTGAGGCGGCCTGGCCATGGTCTTTGATATAATCGTCTGCAAAATACCCGTTATCTAACGGTTTACCGTCCACTGATATCGCAACTATTGGCACATGGTATATTTCTCCAAATCGCTTTATATTAGGTGCCATTTTTTTACAGAAAGGGCAGTGCGAACTAAAAAAGAACCAAAGCCCTCCTTTTTTTCCTATCTTTTCGAGTAACCCCGTTCTTTTTTTATATCCTATTTTCGCGCCTGTTCTTGATCCGTAAGTTGATATCGGTGAACGAGCAGTTTCACCTAATGCCAAATTTGACTGTGTAACCAGCGCAACCCTTCTGGAATAAAGAGTCGCTTTATCCATTGCGTATTTCTGCAGATAAAGATACGCCTCTATATTTTTTTTTGTCGGATTGTCAATTGCTTTATTCAGGTAAACGGGCAAGTTAATTTTCATCCATGCCGCCGACAAAGGCTTTGGACCTTTAGGTTTAGCAGGCTCTTTTTTTGACTGTGGAGGAGGGGGGGGTGGTATTATTTTCTTTTTCTTTATCTTTTTAACTGGATCATGGTACCAGAACCAACCCTGGGCTTTTTTATGATAGAAGTCGTTGTCAGATAGATGTGCACCTACATTAGAAACCAGTAGAAAACTGATCATGAATAACAGGGCAGATATTGTATGATGGCATTTTTCCATCAATATATTATGCACTATATAAAATACGAAAAAAGCCGTGAAAGTGCCTGTTTTTTGTAACCTTCAGGGATTTGTTTGCATTTTTACATTTTTTTACTAAACGTCACCAACGGATAGTTCACTCAGTGTTGGGAAGGGGAGCTTCGGGTTTAGCTTTTTCTTATAGGCTAGTTTTCGTAGTAGACCTTTTTTGACGCAGATTGGACATAAATTATGCTCTTTTACTACATGCGTCGGGTAATCTGTCGAACAATTTTCGCATACCTGAATTATAATTGTGTTTAACCGCAAATCTTTTGCAAAAACCCAGGCGTGGTTCAAATTAAACACCATATTTTTCTTCAGCCGTACCGATGAAATATACTGCTCATAGGCATTTAGTACATTATCTGGGTAGATTGACCGAAATATTTCATCACCATACATCGATCCATAATAATGAAAGAAAATCATTATCTGTAATCGTATTTGAGGATCTCTCATTAGAGCATAGCTGGAATGCGTTTTTGGTCCGGAAATAGGTGACTCATTGTGCATAGATTTATACAGTGAACGAATCACCGGTTTGGATAGCCCTGTAGCCATTTCGACCAGTGATGTTTTCGGTTTAAATCGAAGCATGCGGATGGCTATATCAAACGCTCTGCAATCCTCAGCTGTTCTAACGGCCATTACGATCTACCCTGAAATATTGATGCAGATAATACAGGTTTTTTTTGAGCTTTTGATGCTATCTGGATTGCGTACTGTGTTATATTTTTATTCGTCCTCATCCATTCATCAATAGCGGGATGCCTGTCAAAATCAATGGGTTTATCACTGATTTCGTCATAAAAAACACGGTGAATCCGTCTGTATCGACTAGATTCATTCTTATCAAAAAACTCAATGATTCTATAATCGTTTTTCATGAGTCAATGAGCCATTGTCAGGGCATGCTGGTAAACCGTATCAAACATAGTCTCGTCCTCATCACTAGCTGTACTGATTAGCTCATCCAGTGATGATTCCGGAATGCGTGGTTTAAACACCAGAACAGGAAGAGAGGAAATTTTGTCGATCTGTGAAGGCGTTAATGTCGAAAGTTTTTTTGCTAATTCAGGACCAATGCCCAAAAGTTTTTTTGCCATTTGTGGATTTGTTTTTGCGGCTAAACGTGCCATCTGAATATATCTGGCATTGATATGCCTGGCTTCTGAAGCTAATGAATACATTTTTTTACCTCGCATTTGTAATTAAAATTTCAATTTCTTTAAATTATTAGCAATTCGTAACACATCATTACCATAGGCAATAGCTTTCGACCTGTCGCTACTATTGTAATGCCCAACACCAAGGGCGGGGTTATTCGGGTAGCGGGCTAATGATTCCGATAAAATGTCTGCGGCAATAGCGATTGATGTCGCAGGTTTTAGTAAATCGATTGGTTTTTTTACGCGATGGCGGTTGTAGTGAAGATTTATCTGCATAATCCCCACGTCGATATAAACAAGTTTATTTGTTAATATTGCCCTGTTTAGGGCAGTTTTTGCCTGGGTGAAACTGGAATAATAATGTCCACCTGTTCGTGTACGAACAGTCCACGGATAGGGAGTAACCTGATGATGCGCTATTGTTATGCGCGACTCTTTTAGTGCTATGGCATAGAGCAGGTAAGGCGAAACACCTTTCTGCTGACCTATTTGTTGCCAAATAGTGTTATCAAGCGATCCAGCCTCTGCACTACAGCAGCAGATTGCTGTTAATAAAATAATTTTATGGATTTTTGATATTAACACAGCCCTGAACTCACAATTCACAATAAATCGGTTCGTGACACGGGGTTCGGGTGTCAATAATATCGCTAGTTTGATTAGCATCTAACACGGGGTTCGGGTGTTAGTTAATAGCTTCAGCGACAAGTGCGTTGAAGCTTAAAGCATATATTTATCTTTTGTCAAGAAAAATATGCGTATTGATTTCAGTCTGATACGACAAGGCAGCTTTAATATAACTGGTGAATAAAGGATGTCCGGTACGTGGTGATGAGGTAAATTCGGGGTGGAACTGGCAACCCAGAAACCAGGGATGGCTAGTATTGGACGCAACCTGTTGATCACGACTTAACTCGACCACTTCCATCAGGTTGCCATCACTGGATTTACCACTGACGATCAGTCCTGCTGCGGTTAATTGCGCCAGATATTTATTATTGAATTCATAACGATGACGATGA
>JALSUJ010000213.1 GCA_027071355.1 Gammaproteobacteria bacterium
ATATAAGTGGCATCAGCCAGTTCCGGGTCAGTCATAATAGTGGCTGGATTGGAGTTAACCAGTATTACCCGATAACCTTCATCTTTCAGAGCCTTACACGCCTGAGCGCCGGAATAATCAAATTCACAGGCCTGCCCAATTACAATGGGGCCGGCACCGATTATCAGAATACTTTTTATATCATCACGTTTTGGCATTCTTTGCTCACTAAATTAGTGGGTTAATTTTTAAATAATGGTACTGAACTGCGTTACTTCTGTTCTTTAATTAAATCAATAAAATGATCAAATAAGGGAGCTACATCATGCGGTCCCGGACTGGCTTCGGGATGTCCCTGGAAACTGAAGGCCGGTTTATCAGTCCGGTGAACACCCTGCAAGGAACCATCAAATAATGACTTATGGGTGGCTTTAAGGTTATCCGGCAGAGAATTCTCATCCACTGCAAAGCCATGGTTCTGAGAGGTGATCATCACTTTTTTAGTCTCCAGATCAGTGACCGGATGATTGCCGCCATGATGCCCGAATTTCATTTTTATGGTTTTTGCGCCACTGGCCAGAGACAATAACTGATGTCCCAGACAGATCCCAAATACCGGTTTAGAAGTCTCCAGTATGTCACCAATGGCTGCAATGGCATAATCACAGGGTTCCGGATCGCCCGGCCCGTTAGATAAGAAGATACCATCGGGGTTCATATCCAGTACGTCAGAGGCACTGGTCTGTGCCGGTACTACGGTTACCCGGCAGCCTCTATCTACCAGCATCCTAAGGATATTTTTCTTGATACCGTAATCATAGGCTACAACATGATAAGCTGAATCTGTTACTGTTTCAGTGCTATTGGTCTCTAATGACCAGCTGCCTTGCGTCCATTCATACTGGCTGTCAGTCGTCACTACTTTAGCCAGGTCCATACCTTTAAGACCTGGGAATCCTTTCGCTAAAGCCACGGCAGCCGCTTCATCCAGATCAGATTTTTGCCCCTCAATAACGACAATAGCACCACTTTGTGCCCCTTTATCACGTAATAAACGAGTCAGTTTACGGGTATCAATATCAGCAATGGCCACAATATTGTGTTTTTTCAGATAGTCAGAGAGCGGCATTTCAGCTCGCCAGCTGGACATCAGTCGGGGTAAATCACGGATCACCAGGCCTTTGGCCATAATGGCAGCGGATTCTTCATCACCCGAATTAGTACCTACATTACCGATATGTGGATAGGTCAGAGTAACAATTTGTTCTTTATAGGAGGGATCGGTAAGAATTTCCTGGTAACCGGTCATGGACGTGTTAAACACCACCTCACCAACGGTTTCTCCCGTTGCACCAATGGCTTTACCGTAAAAGACCGTGCCGTCTTCCAGAGCTAGAATTGCGGGTGCAAAACCTGTAGCAAATACTGCCGTGTTATCCGGTTTATTGTCAGAGCTGGCCAATGAAGTCTCCCATAAGTCTAGATAAGCAAATTTAACTTCGGGATTTTACAAGATACCGCAAAAACTGTCTATCTTAAACTTAGGGTTTACGGTAATTTATTATTTTAAGCGACTATGTTTCGAGGGTAAAGAAAGGGCGTAAAGACAGCTTATGCCCTTTCTTTACAGGTGATTATAGGTATAAACTATTCAGCCGGTGCATTTAATCCCGCAAATCCAGTACATCCTGCATATCATACAGGCCGTTATTATGCTTCTGCAGCCAGAGTGCAGCACGAACAGCCCCATTAGCAAAAGTCATTCGGCTGGAGGCTTTATGAGTAATTTCTACCCGTTCACCAATATCAGCAAACATAACCGTGTGTTCACCGACAATATCACCGGCACGAATGGTTTCAAAACCAATGCTTTTACGATCCCGTTCACCAGTCTGACCTTCCCGACCATAAACCGCGCATTCTTTTAAATCACGCCCCAGGGCATCAGCAACCACTTCCCCCATACGCAGAGCCGTACCAGAAGGAGCATCCACTTTATGACGATGGTGGGCTTCAATCACTTCAATATCCACATTATCACCCAGAACCCGGGCAGCAATATCGAGTAATTTAAAGGTTAGATTAACACCCACGCTCATATTGGGAGCAAAGACAATAGCAATATCTTTTGAGGCTTCCTGGATAAGCTGTTTTTGCTCATCACTAAAGCCCGTGGTACCAATGACCATTTTTTTGCCGGCAGCACGGCAGGCATTAATATTTTCGAGCGTGACTGCCGGTGCGGTAAAGTCAATGCACACATCGACCTTACCGAGCACCGAATGAATATCATCTGCCAGCTTTACATTATTAGCACTGAGGCCCGCCAGTTCTCCAGCATCAGCTCCAATTAAACTGCTGCCCTGACGTTCAGTTGCTGCTGCCAGTTGGGCACCTTCAGCTTCATCTACAGCAATAATTAAATTTTTTCCCATACGACCGGCTGCACCGGTGACCAGTATATTTGTCATTATTTTCCCAGCAAAAATATATTTTAAAAATGTAAGTGTTATTGCCTACCAGGCCACATATGCATAATTCTGTTCCTGCAGTTCCATCATATCCGCAACCCCTACTTCCACCAGTTTGGCAAAAGGCAGTAAATCATCCTTAGTCCAGTTCAATGCGGTCAGCGTTCTGCCACAGGCATGGAAGCTGACGCCCTGTTCTGCCAGACTTTTTATTTTAGCTTTAATAACATCATCTACTGGTCGCGCCGGATTTTTTGCCAGCACATGAATTCCACGCCCAAAACAGGCCACCACAAGA
The DNA here is from genome assembly GCA_027071355.1 of Gammaproteobacteria bacterium. Taxonomy (GTDB): domain Bacteria; phylum Pseudomonadota; class Gammaproteobacteria; order GRL18; family GRL18; genus JANELJ01. Next base: position 2,749 of record JALSUJ010000213.1, read on the forward strand.
TCGATATTATCTGCGTATTTACCCACCATGGCACCTACCGAATTAATCACATGCTGATGGTATTCTGCATCATCGTTATTCAACTGATACAGCATTTTGTGTTGCGGCGGATCACCGGGAAAACGTTCCTGCAGTTCAACAGGTACAACCTGCTTATGTGCCTGCACCGTAGTCCCGGCAGCCCCCAGAGCAACTGCACCGCTGGTGGCCACCAGTTTGCCCAAAGCAGAACGCCTGGACTGTAGCTGTTTCTGCCGGGCATCAGATGGTATTTTATCTGTCTGAAATAATGCTTTTAAACGCCCCCATATCGATGTATCCATAACATCTCCCTCCTATGACTTTTAGCAGTTATTATGATATGAAATGTCCTCAAGTGAAACTATTTCAAAATATTATGAGCCAATATTCTGCTTCATGTCATCAAAAAATTTCTTAACTCCATCCAGCCAGCTATGGGCTTTAGGACTATGGCTTTTACCCCCTTCATCCAGAGTAGCCTGAAATTCCTGCAACAATTCTTTTTGACGGGCATTCAGTTTAACCGGTGTTTCTACAATAACACGGCATAATAAATCGCCCTGTACACCGCCCCGCACTGAGCGAACGCCTTTATTACGCAGACGGAACATTTTACCTGACTGAGTTTCTGCAGGTACTTTCAGACTGATTCTGCCATCCAGAGTGGGCACATCAAGTGTGCCGCCAAGAGCCGCAGTGGCAATATTAATAGGCACTTCGCAATACAGGTCACTGCCTTCACGGGTAAAGATGTCATGAGGCTTAACGTGTACATGGACGTATAAATCCCCGGCAGGGCCGCCATTCTGGCCGGCTTCACCTTCATTGGACAGACGAATTCTGTCTCCGGTGTCTACCCCGGCAGGTACTTTAACGGACAGGGTTTTGTGTTCCTGAATACGGCCTTCACCATGACAGGCATCACAGGGATCCTTAATAACCTTACCGCTGCCATGACAGGTTGGACAGGTTTGCTGCAGGGAGAAAAAACCCTGCTGCATACGCACCTGCCCAACACCCTGACAGGTAGTACAGGTATCCGCTGTAGAGCCTTTTTTAGCCCCAGAACCGTTACATTTATTACATTTTACATAGGTTGGAACACGGATTTTAACGGTTTTACCATGCACCGCTTCTTCCAGCGACAGTTCCAGATTATATTGCAGATCTGCACCACGATAAACCCGTTCCCCACGACGACCACCGCCGCCTCCACCGCCACCAAAGATGTCACCAAAGACATCACCAAAAATATCACTGAAGTTACCACCTGGACCGCCACCCATACCGGCACCCTGTTCAACACCGGCATGACCAAATTGATCGTAAGCAGCACGCTTCTGGGCATCCGACAAAATTTCATAGGCTTCTTTGGTTTCTTTAAATTTTGCTTCGGCTTCAGCATCATCAGGATTTCGATCAGGATGATGCTTCATGGCCAGACGACGGTAAGCCTTTTTAATTTCCACTTCACTGGCCGTCTTTTCAACACAAAGTACTTCGTAATAATCTCTTTTTGACATAGCGGACTTTCTTGATTGTTAAATGTGCATAAACAAAAAAACACAGGGAGGAGAATATTCTCCATCCCTGTGTTCTTAATAGCTCCAGACCAGCAAATGGTTAACGAACTGTCTGCTGGTGGCGAGCTTCTTCATAGTAAGACGAATTACTTCTTGGAATCATCCACTTCTTCGAACTCTGCATCCACGACATCATCGTCTGCAGTGTTCTGAGCGCCGCCTTCTGCGCCACCTGCTCCTGCGTCTGCTGCGCCACCGGCAGTACCGGCCGCATCGCCCTGGTTAGCGTATAAACGCTCTGCCATTTTAGCTGAAGCATCGGTGAGTACCTTGGTTTTGGCTTCGATATCTTCCTTGCTGTCGCCTTTAATGGCTTCTTCAAGGTCTTTAATCGCTGCTTCAATAGAAGTCTTTTCAGCCTCTTCCAGCTTGTCACCCAGTTCTTCCATAGACTTCTTAGTGGCATGAATCATATTATCTGCTGTATTACGGGCAGTGATCAGCTCATGGAACTTCTTATCGTCTTCTTTATGAGCCTCAGCATCCTGAACCATGCGATCAACCTCATCATCGGACAGACCACTGGAAGCTTTAATGACAATGGACTGTTCCTTACCGGTTGCCTTGTCTTTAGCCGATACGTTAAGAATACCATTAGCATCCAGATCAAAGGATACTTCAATCTGCGGTGTACCACGTGGCGCTGGAGGAATATCCGCCAGATCAAAACGTCCCAGTGATTTATTGGCACTGGCCATTTCACGTTCACCCTGTAAGACATGTACAGTCACCGCAGTCTGATTATTATCAGCAGTAGTAAAGACCTGTGATGCCTTAGTTGGAATAGTAGTATTCTTTTCAACCAGTTTGGTCATCACACCTCCCGCTGTTTCAATACCCAGTGACAGAGGTGTTACATCCAGCAGCAGTACATCTTTAACATCACCACCTAATACACCACCCTGGATAGCTGCGCCTACTGCAACGGCTTCGTCAGGGTTGACATCCTTACGTGGCTCTTTGCCAAAGAATGCCTGTACTTCTTCCTGTACTTTGGGCATACGGATCTGACCACCAACCAGAATCACATCATCAATATCTTTGACTGATAAGCCCGCATCATTCAGGGCAATCTTACATGGCTCAATGGTACGCTTGATTAAGCCCTCAACCAGAGACTCCAGCTTGGCACGGGTCACTTTAACATTTAAGTGTTTAGGACCGGAGGCATCAGCAGTAACATAAGGCAGATTAACATCCGTCTGCTGAGCACTGGATAGTTCGATTTTAGCTTTTTCAGCCGCTTCTTTTAAACGCTGCATGGCCAGTGGGTCACCGCGAAGGTCCATACCCTGATCTTTCTTGAATTCATCCGCCAGATAGTCAATCAGACGTAAGTCAAAGTCTTCACCACCGAGGAAGGTATCACCATTGGTTGATAAAACTTCAAACTGATGTTCACCATCGACTTCAGCAATTTCAATAATAGATATATCAAAGGTACCACCACCGAGGTCAAATACTGCAACAGTAGAATCGCCCTTGCTCTTGTCCATACCATAAGCCAGTGCCGCAGCAGTTGGCTCGTTAATAATACGTTTTACATCCAGACCGGCAATTTTACCTGCGTCTTTAGTCGCCTGACGTTGCGAATCGTTAAAGTAGGCAGGTACAGTAATAACGGCCTCTGTGACGCTTTCACCCAGATAGTCTTCAGCAGTTTTCTTCATTTTTGCCAGTACTTTTGCTGATACCTCAGGTGGAGCCATTTTGTTGCCATGAGCTTCTACCCAGGCATCACCGTTGTCTGCTTTTACAATATTATAAGGTACCAGTTTAATATCTTTTTGTACGGCTTCTTCATCAAATGTACGACCGATTAAACGTTTTACGGCATATAATGTATTAGCTGGATTAGTGACCGCCTGACGTTTTGCAGGCTGTCCTACCAGCACTTCGTCTTCGGTATAAGCAACGATAGAAGGCGTGGTACGATCACCCTCTGCATTTTCTATGACTTTTGGCTTATCACCATCCATAACTGCAACGCATGAATTGGTTGTACCCAAATCAATACCGATAATTTTACCCATTGTTTGTTCTCCTGAATATTTTATTTTGTGCTTTACTCTTAGCAAAGTAGATGGGGTTATACCCACACTTTTCAAGTGTTATTTTTAACATTTTTATGCTTTTTTAGTATCTTTTGCCATTATTTAGCAACATGATTAAAGCAGTTAGTCTATTGCCTGTTTTTCAGTGCTGGTTATTTTGCAACCATCACCATTGCCGGACGGATCAGGCGATCATTAAGGGTGTAACCTTTTTGCACCACAGCAACAATAGTATTTGGATCCCGCCCTGGAACTTCCTGCATGGACATGGCCTGATGATAATCGGCGCTATAGGGTTCACCCTCTTCTGGAGCCACTTCTTTGACTCCGATTTTAGTCATAGCGTCATTCATCATTTTCAGGGTTAATTCCATACCTTCACGAATTTTATGTACTGCTTCATCTTCAGTATCTAATTCAATAGCTGCTTTTAAGCCCATCTCCATAGAGTCTTTAACCGGTAAAATTTCATTGACCAGTTTTTCCACTCCGTATTTTCTGGCATTGGATATTTCTTTTTCCGTACGGCGACGAACATTTTCCATTTCCGCTTTAGTGCGTAGTGCAACATCCCAGTTCTCATCGGCTTTTGCCTGCACCTTTTTAATATGAGCAATTAAGTCTTCAGCTTCCAGAGCAGCCAGTTCATCTATGACCTCTTCATTACTATTACTGCCACCTGCATTATTCTGTGTTTCATCAGTCGTTTCTGAAGCCGTTGCACTGACGTCCTCTGCTACCTGACCATCCACTTTCTGTTCTTCTGCCATAGTTTAATCCTGAGTTTAATCCTGAGTTTAATCCTGAGTTTATCCTGTTTGGTATTTCCTGTTGCTCTTTAAACCAATAAAATTCAGCTAAGTATCGAGTTTAAAGATTACTTGATAATTGACACACTTTAAATAAGGGTTAATTTTCGTGATTCAAGGCTGATGTTAATAATTTTGCAGTCAAATCCACAATGGGTATCACTTTATCATAAGCCATCCGGGTCGGGCCAATGACACCCAGCACGCCCATGGTCTGTCCATCTATCTGATACGGGGCAGCAACAACCGAGCAATCCTTTAAGGGCTGATAATGAGATTCACTGCCAATAAATAATTTAACACCATCCGCATTACTCACCTGATCCAGTAGAGAGAGTATGTGCTGTTTTTCATGAAAGGCGTCAAACAGACTGCGCATTCTTTCCATACTGGCAATATCTTCATACTGCATTAAGTTGGTTTCACCACTAAGCACATAATCATCCTGCTCCTGATGCTCGCTAAAGGCATGATTAGCCATAGTAATCGCAGAACGCATCATATCATCCATTTGCTGACGGGTGTTTTCCATCTCCTGTGCCAGAGTGTTACAGGCAGCCCTGACAGTTTTACCCACCAGCAGATGATTCAGGTACTGACTCATCTGCTGCAGTTGAGCCGGACGGTATTCCCGTTCTGTCTGTATTACACGATTCTGCACTTCATTATCACTATGTACCAGAATAGCCAGAATCCGCTTATTGGATAATGGAATAAATTCTATCTGTACCAGTGACAACAGGTCTTTTTTAGGTAATACCACCAGACTGGCCATATGAGTCACCCCGGAAAGTGTCTCAGATATCCGTTCTAGAATCTGGCTCTGTTCCTGAATATCACTGACCGGGACAGTCAGCTGACTGAGCAGATTTTTATCCGGACTTTTTACCGATAATAGTGAATCTACAAAAACCCTGTACCCCTGAACGGTCGGTATCCGCCCTGCAGAGGTATGAGGTGAATGAATCAGCCCCATTTTTTCCAGATCGGACATTACATTGCGTACCGTAGCAGCACTGACCTTCAGCCCTGAATGCTCTGCCAGTGCTTTTGAACCCACCGGCTGACCATCGCTGATATAGCTCTCTACCAGCACTTTCATTAACTGTCCGGCACGTTCATCAAAAATCTGGCGTTTATTCACATTACTCACATCTGGAAATTTAGTTACAACGAAATTAATAACTACATGAAATTATTAACTACATAAGGTTATGTTTAGCAGTTTCAAGCAGTATTTACTTTTATCTCTTATCCAGCTCTGGAAATATTGTATTTTCCCGGTTAAAATAACATCTGTTTACTTATCAGGACGATGAGTAAAGCAATAACATTCAGCAGCGATAAACAAACAACACGGCACCGATAAGGATATCAATTATGCCCGGCCAAACCTATGCTCCCGGCAATACCCAACGCCTGACACTGGACATCAGCCATTGTCTGGAAGAGACCCGGATATTTGAACTTAAGGGCCAGCAAACCCTGTCCGCCCCCTTTGAACTCAGTGCCCGGTTTATCAGTCCAGTACCCGACCTGGATTTAAACCAGCTTATCCGTCAGTCCGCCATTATTACCCTCTATTACAAAGACCAGGCCCGCTATTTTCACGGTATTATCAAAGACGCCGCCATGCTGGGTGAAAACGGTCAGTCCTGGGTCTATCAAATCACCCTGGTACCCAAACTCTGGTTTATGAACTACCGCACCAACTGCCGGACATTCCAGCAGCAGAATGTGGTCCAAATCATCAGCCAATTACTCAAGGAAGCCAGCTTAAAAGCCGATGACTACCGCTTTCGTCTGAAAAACACGTATGCGCCCTTAAATTACACCGTACAGTTTAATGAAAGCGACTACGCGTTTATTTCCCGGCTGCTGGAACGTAGCGGTATTCACTATCACTTTGAACATCACAGCGACAAACATATTCTGGTCTTTGCCGATGTCAATGAAGCGCTGCCCAAAATCAATGCTGAACATAATTCAGAACAGGGCTCAGAGCTGGAACTGCGTCCGCGTAATGGACTGGAACCCCAGTATAGCAGTTGTGAGAGCTTCTCACTGGGCACAAAAATAAGCTTCGACCAGGCCACCCATATCGGCTTTGATTTAACTCGGCCGGCTCGGTCACTGCAGCATGTACAACAGCTCAATAACAGTCCGTTTCTGGAACATTACAGCTTTCATGAGCACTTAAGCTTTGAGCTGGCCGATGCCGGACAGCATTATATTGACCAGAGTCTGCAGGCCTTTAACGCTCAGAGTCAGTTTGCTGAAACCCGCAGTGATGTTATCCATCTGGAGCCGGGACACCGGTTTAAACTCATCAATCACCCCCGTGCGGACTTTAACCAGGGCTACCTGATCCACAGCGTTCAGTTCACCGTACAGCAATACACCGCTCTGGAACAATACAGCGGTTCACAAAGCGGCTTTCATTATCACAATAACGCCCGACTTATTCCTGACGCTGTCCGCTTCAAGCCCCCGCAAATTACCCCCAGACCTCAGCTGGACTTTCAGGACGGGGTGTTTGTCAGCGGCCCCGAAGGGGAAGAAATCCACACCGACTCGTACGGCCGCATTAAAGTCCAGTTCCCCTGGGACCGAGAAGGTCAGAACAACGAACACAGCTCCTGCTGGCTGCCCGTCAGTCAGAGCTGGGCCGGCAACCAGTGGGGTAAAATCCAGCTCCCCCGCATAGGTCATGAAGTACTGGTCAGTTTTATCAATGGCGACCCCGACCAGCCGGTGGTGATGGGCTCTTTATACAATGGCCGTAACCGTCCACCCTGTTCCCTGCCCGAACACAAAACCCGCAGTACCACCAAAACCAGCAGCTCCATGGGCGGCCAGGGTTACAATGAAATCCGCATGGAAGACAAAAAAGGTCAGGAGCAGGTGGCCATCTTTGCCCAGAAAGACATCGACAACCGGGTCAAACATGACCGCCGGGAGCATATAGAACACGACCGGCATCTTATCGTGGAAAAAGACCGCTTTGAGCACATTAAAAACAATCACCATCTACAGACTGACCACAACCGCTTCACAGAAGTCGGCCAGGATGTGCACCGTCAGGCTGGCGACAGCATCCACACCCGTATCGGTAAAGACCTGCATATACAGGCCGGCGATGAAATTCATATTAAGGCCGGCAACACCCTGGTGTTTGATGCCGGGGAAATGCTCAGCATGAAAGTCGGCCGCAGTGTAATGAAAACCAGTGCCGGGGGGATTGGCTTTAACGGTGCCAGTATCCGTATTAACGAAGGCGGCAGCCCAGGTATTGGCTCCGGGGCCAGCCCGATTGACCCGCTAATGCCGCAAATGGCCGATAAGGATCATCCGGGGTATAAGGCCCGTCCGAGATTAAAACCTCAACCTCATATCATGCCACCGGCAGACGTTCCGTCAGAGCTGGATGATATTCCGGTAGCAGTCAAAAAAGACGGCTGGCTGAACATCCATCTGGTGGATGACAATGACACCCCCTTTCCAGATGAGAACTATCTGGTCAAACAGGGAGATACCATCTACCAGAAAGGCCGTCTTGACCGTCAGGGGTTTGCCCAGGTAAGCGGAATACCGGAAGGTCAGTACCGGGTTATCTTCCCGGCTCAGGAACTGGAGTTCTGGATGACGACTCAGAGTACAACATAGAGTACAACATAGAGTACAACATAAAGAAACTTTTAAATTCAACGGATTAATCAGATTCAACGGACTGAATACAATGGAAAAATACCTTACCATTTCCAGAGACAACAACAAT
>JALSUJ010000214.1 GCA_027071355.1 Gammaproteobacteria bacterium
AAACAGCAGTAATCTTAATTACGACGGTGAAAACATTCATTCAAATTACAATGGCTGGATCACTAATTTGAATAATGCGATTAAGACACAGGTCTTTAACAAAGGATAGTCCATATTTAACCTGAAAAAGCCTGACCCGGTCAGGATTATTTCAGGTTAATCCTTTAATGTTTCAGCCGGAGTCTTTTGAGCCAATGCAGCATATAAATCAAAAAGACTGAAATTTCGTTTTTTTAATCGCCCGGCCACCATTTTGGTAATTTTTTTAATATCCTGCCAGGGTTTAAAATGACTGGGTCGCCGGTTTTTATGATATATGACAGGAATAGCTACAGTTTTTACATAAACATGCTGCCATGCCGCTTCAATAATAACTTCGCTTTCAAACACAAAACCATCACTTTCCCTTAAACCTTCAATTTTTCTCAGCAGAGACACGGGATACAGGCGAAACCCGGACTGACTGTCTGGCACACCATAACCGGCTGCCCAGGAAATCCAGAAGTTAGCAAACCGGTTAGCCAGAAAACGACCTAGGGGCTGGGTACTTAAATCCCGCTGTCTTGCTCCGATAATCAGAGAACCGGGATACTCCTGATATTTGTTCAATAGCAGCAGAATATCTTCGGCACGATGCTGACCGTCACCATCCATTGTGATCACCACATCAACCTGATATTCCATAGCTCTATCAAAACCACACCATAGGCTACCCGCTTTACCCAGGTTACTGGCATTGTGAAGTATCGTAATTTCCGGATAGTCAGCATAAGAGACCAGTATTTCAGCCGTCCTGTCATTTGAGGCATCATTAACTACTACAATATGATCGGGCTGCTGCTGTATCACAGCCTCCAGCAACGCTTTAATCGTGGCTTCTTCATTATAGGCCGGTATTAACACAAGATATTTTAATGGCTGCCGTTCAGCACTACTCATACCATACCGCCATTAATGGAAATAACCTGACCAGAGATATAAGCCGCGTCATCCGATGCCAGAAAACCCACCAGAGCCGCTACTTCCCACGGCTCTCCAGCCCGCTTCATGGGCACCATCTGGTGAATTTTTTCCTTAGTAAAAGTCTCATTACTCATAGCAGTTTTAATAATACCCGGCGCAATGACATTGGCAGTTATACCCCGTGATGCCAGTTCAATTGAAAGGGATTTACAGGCACCGGCCAGCCCGGATTTTGCCGCTGCATAATTAGCCTGCCCACGATTACCAGTTACCCCGGCCACTGAACCAATGGCAATCACTCGTCCCCAGCGGGTACTCATCATAGGTAAGAGTAATGGTTGTGTGACATTAAAAAACCCATGCAGAGAGACATCAATTACCTGTTCCCACTGCGCCCAGCTCATTCCGGCCAGCGGTGCATCGGCATGAATACCTGCATTATGTACCAGCACCTGAACAGGATGCTTTTCAGTGAGTTCCTGTATGGCCTGTTCAGTCTGGGAAAAATCGGTTAAATCAAATTGAAGCACCGAGCCATGACCGCCCTGCTCTTTAATTCGTTCCAGTAATTGTTGTGCGCGAGAGATATTTTGATGGCTATGTATAATGACATAAAAACCATCGCTGGCCAGACGTTGACACACAGCCTGTCCTATTTCACCGCTGCCTCCGGTCACCAGTGCATACTTCATTAATAGACACCTTTTGAGATCAAATTAAAAATACCGTTATTTTACCTGAAATCAGGGGCTTTTTCTGACTGCTTAATAGAAACTGATAGGTGAAACCGTATGGATCATTCAGCAGACTGTCAACCTGAATGACTATGGGCACATCATCCAGAGGCAGAAAAGGAGCCAATATTTTAATATTGCGCACACTGGCGATATAACCGTCTTTTTGCTCTCCAGATAAAAGGTAGCCATGTAGCGCCATGGCCTGGGCCGCATATTCAATCCCATTAACTGCTGCAATCCGGCCATTTATCATTAAGGGATTATCTGTTGACAGATGACTTTTTGTCTGTGCCCATAAGGACTGTTCTGTAGTCCGTGAAACTTCATCCAGGAGGCACATAGTATCGCTATGCGGCAGATATTGCTCAATTTCCAGCCTGGTTAAATTTTTTAACATACGGTGACAGGCTTCAGTTTAATACGTAAATGCTGCTCAAAATAAGGCAGTACAACCTGCCGTGCTTTGCCATCCGACTGCAGACGGGCAACTGCTGCTAACAACAGCAGAGCTATACCCTGAGTATTACTATTAATTATCTCAGTTAATAAAGTATCAACAGCGGTAGGCTGTGTGCTAACAGGTTCCTGCGGACCGCAGTCCTCAATATTAATTTCCAGTTTACATAGTGTCTGAGATGATGGATGGGTGTGATTCAGACTCAGTCTTAAAGCACAGGCAAATTCATCTTTTATTGTTAACAAGGGTAAAAAAGGTGCGCTGGGTATTTCATCATAACAAACCATTAGACATTCTCTATGCGACTGATTATCACTGGCATTCAATTGCACCATGGCATCCAGTAAACTAACACTGAAAGTTTGCAGACCACCGCCCAGACTGGTACTCGGAGTCTGAGAATCCGTAGCTATTGACCAGTAGCCGGCACCTGAATTATGCACCGAGTTATGAAATTTAATGGGTGAAACCGGTCGCCCCGGCATGGCCAGCGCACGACTGATCTGATCAAAGGTAGTAATATCGCCGTCACTGAGGGAAAAAATCTGCAGCGCCTGTCTCAATTCCTCTACATCACCTAATTGCCGTGCAGCAGCCAGAGCCAGCAATGTTACCCTGGAAACCCGCCGGTGCTCATTGGCCGGTAAAAACGGTACAATTTTTTTCTCTATGGGCGTTGCCTGATAATTTTCCGGCTGCTGCAGCACCTCAACTAAACGCTGCCAGCTATCCAGTCCCGGAGCCAGAATACCAACATTACTCAGATAGGCACTCAGCATATTTGGTCCCCAAAAAGCAGGCTGCAGTTATTGCCGCCAAAACCAAATGAATTGGTCATCACGGTATGAACATCCTGAGTCCTGCCGGCCATTAAAATATTTTGCTTTATCTGCGGATCCAGTTCACGGGTCTGCAGACTGGCAGGCATAAAATTTTCCTGAAGACTCATGGCACTATAGATAGCTTCTACGGCTCCTGCTGCTCCCAGAGTATGTCCTGTCCAGCCCTTGGTAGAGCTGCAGGCTACGGGCTGAGAAAAAAGCCGCTGCATGGCTTTATCTTCAGTCACATCATTGACCCGTGTTGCTGTACCATGCAGGTTAACATAGTCAACCTGCCGCTCAGAGCATTGTGCCATATTTAAGGCCTGCTGCATGGCCTGATAGGCTCCCCGCCCTTCCGGATGGGGCGTGGACATATGCCAGGCATCAGAACTTTCTCCCCAGCCCAGTAAATAAACAGGAATATCATTGGTACTGCTGGTATGCTCAGCCGCATTCTGAGGCGTTTTTTCCAGCAACACAAAAGCAGCAGCCTCGCCAATAGATAAGCCCTGGCGATGTTTATCCGCAGGTCGACAGACATCCTGAGCAATAAGTTCCAGCGAGTTAAAACCATACAGAGTCGTCATACACAAGCTGTCTACACCACCGACAATGGCAGCATCACAAAGACCCAGTTCAATATAACGTGCCGCACTGGCAAACACTTTAGCACTGGATGAACAGGCGGTTGAAATAACCTGAGCCGGACCTTCCAGCTGCAGATAATGGCGGACAAAGTCACTGGCAGAAAAGATATTATGCCGCTGATAAAAATAAAAAGGCTTCGGTAATTGTCCACTGGCCTGAAAGGTTTCTGTTTGGTAGGCCAGCTCGGACTCCAGTATGCCGGAAGTGGATGTGCCCAGAAAAACGCCTACCCGATGAGCACCAAAACGTTGTTTTGCCTGTTCTATAGAGGCTATAAAATTGTCCTGTTGCAAGGCCATATAGGCCAGGGCATTGTTTCGACACTGGAAGGCAGATAAATGCTCCGGCAGGCTGATATCTTCCAGCCCGGCAACTCGTCCAATCCAGGTATCCAGCTCAACGTCCAGAAAATTATTTTTCTGTAAGCCACTGTGCTGTGTCTGCAAAGCCCGAAGGTTTTCCTTACTACCACAGCCAGCGGCAGTAGTGAGAGTATAATGAGATAGTAAAAAAGGTCGCATAAAAAATCTATTATGTTTGATTTTGGTATAACTACATCAGAGAATATTTATATTTTGCTTTCACTGCGTAAGCAATACAATACGGCTACAGTATAAAAAGCACCTAGTGAAGCCGTCATACCAATGGCCTTTAAAACCGGTAATTCCGACCAGCCTAAACCGGTAAACATTATCATCGTTGAACCCAGACATATTATAACAGATATCCAGGCAATCGCTGATGTGCCAGGTTGTTTTTCCTGCTGTTCTTCTGCCGTATTGATAAAAATACTATAGTCAATGCCCAGCCCCAGAACCAGCAATAAGGTGACCAGATGAAAAATTGACAGACTATAATCCAGCAGCATCAGTGTCGTTATGGTTAATATTACCGCACTAAGCAGCGGCCACAGCATAATAACTAACTTTTTCATACTCCGGGTATAGTAGAATATCAGCAGACAAATCATAAACAGGCCCAGAGCAAACCAGAATAAAGCCTCATTTCGATATTCTTCTAACATGGTTTCACTCTGAACTTTAATATCCAGTAGCTGGATAGAAAGATCGGCACTGGAGTCATTCTGTAATGTAGTTTTTAAAGACTGGTTCGATAATAATAGTTCAGGCTGAACGCCCTGCAATGGTATGACTGCATTCCAGTATGGCTGACTGCTATTACTGCCAGCCTGCAGATACAATAAACTTGATATTCTGTCAGAGATATACTGATTATTTACATTTTTAATAATATCCTTTAATTTCAGAGGTGGTAATAATCTGCTTTTTTTTATGGCCTGTATAAATGAGTTAAAGGCCTGAGGTTCCAGCGGAGTACTATCCAGAATGGTTGTTATTTTATGCTCCAGACTCCCGGCATCGGGTAAATGAAGCTGTCGCTTCTTCTGAGTTTTAATACTGGGCAAATAGCTTGCCGCCATATCATATCCGCTTATAACCCCTTGAACTTTTAAGTCGTTTAATAAAGGACGGATTTTCTCACTGCCGGCTAAAAGAGTTTGTGGTTCCAGAGACTGCATAATTAATGCAAATCGTAGTTCAGGACTTTTAAGTGATTTCCTTAATTCAAAATCCTGCTGTTTCTGCCATTGGGGAACTGGGCTGAGCGCTGAGAGTTCGATTTCCCATAGTTTTTCATAATGAGACACAATATATAATAAAGCCATAAATGGTAATGTTATAACCAGCCATTTAAAATATCTCGGCAGCGAGTGCAGCAGCAGACCCAAAATCGTACCAATAAAATCATTACAGGGTGCATAAGGAATACTCAATTGTGGTAATAAATATCGAGTACATAGAGCACCTGCAAGCAACCCCGTAACTGCAAACACACCCAGTTGGCGTAAGCCTGAAAAATCAGATGCAATCAGGGCACTAAAACCAATGATACTTGTGATAAGACCCAGTCGGATCATTGGCCATATAGAACTCATTTTCTGAACAAGTGATGTTTGTGTCAGATGTGGTGGTGATTGTTGTCCATCATCCTGCCCGGAATTGAAACTTAATAAACTATGGCTGTATAAATGTATAGGATAATCCACCACAACCCCCATTATGCTAATACCAAATGCCAGAGTGATCCCATGAATAAAACCATCCAGAAAAAGCACCGAAGCCGTAGCAAATAAAACTGCAAAAGATAAAGGTATCAGCAGAAAGAACAACACTTTAAAAGAACGAAAAAAAGCATATAAAAAACCCATCAACAATAAAGATGCCAGAACAGAAATTACCTTAATCTGACGCTCAATAGAGTGTTTGGAACTTAATGCAAATACCGGGGCACCGGATATAATGGTTTTTATGTTATCTTTTGTTTTGTCTGTTAAGTTAGAATGTATATGTATTTCATGAATACTCTCTTCAATTGCCTGATTAATAAAGGCCAGATTTTTTTCCTGCTGCTGTAGGTTAAAACCATCTGCAATGGTCTTAAACACTAATAAGGTTGTTTGATTGTGTGCATCAAACCACACACCATCTATTTTATTAAGTGTTTTATTCTGTCCCTGAGCAAGATATTTAAGCCAGATGCCAACAGGATCTTCCGAAAACAATCTGGATTCCTCGGGAGAAAGAAGACCATCCAGACGTTGCAATAATTTCTTAAATACCTTTTTTAACGCAGTATCAGAGTGCGGAAAATCTGTCTGGTCAGTAAGCAAATAACGATAGAGATAAAAAGGTTCTATAAATAGTTCACTTTTTTTATACTGGCCATTTTCAACTGCTGTAAACAAGGAACTATTCCGAAGTCGTTGAGCAAGGGCTTTATTAATCATGGCCAGCTGTCTGATATTTTTAGTATTATTGACTGACGATTCACCTGTGTTTTCCAGAGCAATAATAATAATTTTTCCGGCTTCACCCTTTGTTAACTGATGTTTCATGGCATTTGTAATCGCATTAGTCTGCCGGGGAAGAAAAAAACTGATATCAGAGCGCAGGTAAAAAAAATGAGTCACATAGATGCTTAAAATAGAAAACATTAGCAGCCATATACCTATGGTGAAAAAAGTAGATTTCATCCTCATGGCTGTTTTTCTGCCGGAATTTCAAAAAACATTTCCGAACGCTCTCCAGTAACACCTGAAAGTATTATTTGCTGTATCTTCAGTTTCTTATTATTTTTCACGTTAGCTGTTAACAGAATATCTATAGTAACTGAGCTGTGCTGTCCTGTATATTCAATAAAACCATCCTTTAATCTGGGCGTTAATCGTAAACGTATTTTGTTTTCCGAAAGGGGAAACACTTCATGACTGAAATAAGACTTTAACACGGCTGTATTTCCTGTTAGCAGGCTGGAATACAACTGTTTAATGATTATAAACTGTGGATTATCTTGCACATTTAGTTTAATTATTTTACCCGTTTCTGATTCTATAGATATTTCATTTACAGTTATCTGAAATCGTTTTTTGTGCGGCAGCAATACTTGTTTTATCAGTCGATCCGGTTCTATAAACTTAATATAACCAGAAGATTCCAGAGGCTGTTTTAAAAATAGCGAGTATCTTTTTTCGGTATAAAATAACTTATGAGCAGCAGGCACTTCAATATGCTTGAATAATTGCTCAAACGACAGCTTATCTGCATAAGCCAGTTTAAATATCAGGAACAGACTACAAAATATAAGCAACCCATAATCATATGATTTGTTCTTAATTTTCACCTGTCTCGGAAGCACAAGCACCTAGTCATACTCCTGCCAGAAATCATAAAAATTATACCAGTTATAAGGATAACGGCAGGCATATTCTTCCAGCACACTGACATACTTCTGTACATATTGATGCAATTGCTGATCGCGTGTTTCCCTTTTTAAATCCATTTTGTCACTGAGCAAATGAAAATAGATATCATATTGATTACTCTTACGGTGTAGGGCAAAACAAATAATCACCGGAGCTTTCAGAAGGTGGGCTACGATCAGAGGGCCTGTTGGAAAAACAGCCTTTTGGCCCATAAAATCACATTGTACCGCACGATTATCCTGTTCTACCCGGTCTGCCAGCATTCCTATAATATACCCCTGAACAATATCTTCCTGTACTTTCAGCATGGCATCAGGAGAACCAATATGAATAACATCTTTTTTAAGCTCCGGATTTAATTTTTCAAATGCTCGATTGATATTTTGCTGCTCACTATCATACATCAAAGCCCGTACTTTAATTTCTTTGTTATTTTTAGCCAATACTCTTAAAGCATCAAAATTACCCAGATGAGAGCCTAATAAAACCAGGCCTTTACCCTGCTGAACATAATCCATCAACAGTTTTTCATTGTGTATTTTAATCTCAAAATCTGCGATTTTACCGGTCAGGAAATAAACTCTGTCCAGCAGCATATTTGAGAAACTATAATAATGACGAAATAGCTCACTTATTCCGGGTTTTTTATTATTTATATTTTTCTGTTCCTGAGTTTTAAAATTCTTTTTTAGATAACTCCACGAATAATGTCTTGTTTTAGATGTCAGTATAAAATAACTGACAATGGGAAACAGAAAAATCCGGCCGGTTGTTCTGCCCATATTAAGGATAATCCATATAATCACATCAATAAGCCAGGGGCTGCCACGATCACGGGTTTGCTTCCAGCTAACACTCATATTGAAAAACACCCTTGCAAACAATAGCTTTTGCAGAAGAATTTGTGATTAAACTAAAATGAATAGTATGAGCTTTTTTTTCTGTATAATGAATAGTACAGGGTATCTCTGCCCGTAGCACAGTTATAAACTTGGCATTGTTTAAGCTGACCACACTATATTTTGTCTGGTTCTGCCAGCCTGATATTATCCTGTCAAGCATGACTACCGCAGGCACAATGGGATTACCGGGAAAATGACCTGCTAAAGAAGGATGCTCTTTGCTAATGCAAAAATCATCTATTCTCCAGCTGTTGTCTAAATTATTGTCGTTATTCATTCAGCCTTAATGTCCCTGCTGTGCAATTAATTTTTGCATAGCTTTAAGAGGCAGCTTTCCGGTTGAGTTTCTAGGCAATTTATCTACAAAATAAATTTTTTTTGGTAAAAAGACCAGATCAATACGTTTTTTAAGATGTTCTCTTAAGGCTTTAACTATTTGTTTCTGCTGAGCAGAATCCGGTATTTTATTGCCACTGACTAAAAAAGCTGACAGATGACCTTCCGGATGGTCAACATCCTGATAATAACAGCCATCCTGAAGTTCAGGGAAAGACAGCAAATGAGAGTTTAAATAAGCCAGCGAAGAACGTTTTCCGGCACGTGATACGGCATCACTTTTTCTTCCCCTGAACACAAAATGATGTGCATCCAGCAGCTCTACCTCATCATTAAAATTAAACTGTTCAATTGAGCGGGTGGTTTTAATTAATATTTCACTCTCTAACTGCTGCAGTACAATATCTTCAAATACAGCCCAGGGTTCCGTGCTAGTTGTTCTTCGCCAGGCCATGGAGCCTACTTCCGTACAACCAAATAATTCAATTATCACGGTAGCATAGTTCTGCTCACAGACCTTAGCCAGTTCAACTGTCAGCGGAGCAGTGGCTGAGATAATTTCTCTGATCCCATTCAGCTGAACTCCGGTTTTTATACAGGCCTGAAGATGCAGGGGCGTAGTAATCAAAAGACAGGCAAGCTGCTGTTTGAGCTGCACAGCCTGCTGGTTTAGCTGTTCCAGTGCCAGTACTATATCCTGTGGAAAAAAAGGTTTTTCTGAAACAATAACCAGACCATATTGTAAGGCCATCATAATACTGGCATCCAGACCATACATATGCTGCGCCGGTACTGTGGCCAGCACTACGGGCAAGCAGTCTTCTAAAAAGAAAGATTTATCCATCAGAATGGTGCAGGCCAGATGACTGGATACATTGAGCATATCCCGCCATTGTTTTTGATAAGGTTCCGGTTCCCCGGTACTGCCGGATGTGAAAATAATAACTACGATGCATTGTTCATCAATATCTGAAAGTTGTTCCTTTGTTTCAGTATAATCAATGCTCTGGTGGCTGGACTGCCATTTGGAAAAACAGGCCTGAAGATCAACCACAGGCACTATATCCCGGTTATTCTCCTGCTGCTGGTTTAAAACGACAAGATCAGGGTAATTTTCAGACAGTCGTTCAATAGTATAGTCATTGACCGATGAAGGAAATAGACTGATGCTCCGTTGTCTTAGCGCTAAAAGAAAAGCCGCTAAAAAATAAAAACGGTCTTCATATAAATTTAAAAAATAATCATGTGGTGGTATTGTTTCTGACAAATATTGAACAAATGAATATAAACTTTGTACATCATATAATCGTCCCTGATGAAAAACAACTGGACTGTCCAGAGTCCGGTTTTTAAATACCCCCGTATCTTTAGTATCTATGCTCATCATCTATTTTGATTACCCAGCAACGCTTTCTGATCTACTGTTAACAATTGTCGAGCGAATTTTAATGGCGAATCCCACTGCCCAAACCAGAAGCCTCTAAAACTCCACTCCACAATCATTAACAGCAGTAACAACAGGTAATTAATAAAATTAGTGAATAATGACCATGTTTGTAATGATGAAAAAAATGTCAGGTAAAGAGTATTTATCAATAGCAGAACAATAAATACAATCCATACCCAGGTTAATTTGCGGGTATATTTAATGACAGAATACTGTTTCTTTTCTTCTGTTAATTCATAAAATCGTGTGATTAACGGGGTATTTCCCGGCATAACGGAACGTATAAAAGGATATAAAATAGCCATCATCATCAATATCGGCGGCAGATAAATAATGGAATGGTTAAGAAATATCCAGGATAAAACAGCCATAACAAGTAATACAAACAGGATCATAGATTTAATTAATATTTGACCTGAAGCACCCTGAAAAGGTCGGGCAAAGATAATATAAAACAGGGGCAGGAGACCGGCAATGACAAAGGGGATTTTATAAACCACACTTAAATGGACCACCAGCGGATAGAAGAAAAATTGAAAGCGAGTTATAAAATCAGGCATCGATTGCTACTTTTGCCATACGGGCTTATGGGCTATATAATTTCTAAGCCGTTTTATTATCCATAATATGCTGTGTTAAACTCCTCAGAGAGCGAAAAATTTCTCTGTTTTTACTATCACTGGAACGCAGTTGAAAGCCATATTTCTGACTAATGGCCATAGCCAGTTCCAGGGCATCTATAGAGTCCAGCCCCAGTCCCTCACCAAAAAGATAATCTTCTGCATCAATTTCTTCCACCCCAATTTCAAGGTTCAGAGTATCAATAATTAACTGTGCGACATTATTTTGCAACTGCTTCATAAATTTATTTTTATTGTAACTATCTGGTTTACCA
>JALSUJ010000215.1 GCA_027071355.1 Gammaproteobacteria bacterium
AGCGTCAATTTTGATAAAGCCGCCGGAGGCTTTAAAGGTCAGTTCGGTTCCCGCCTCCAGGATGGTGCTGCTGGATTTTATATGGATTTCACTGCCTGCGGATTGCAGAAATTTCTGACCGACCTTGAGCTGTTTGCTGTCGCCAATTTGCTCTGAGAGCTGTGTGCCGATTTTCTGCTGCAGGTTTTGCTGTACTTTCTGGTGCTGGTCTTTTTTTATGTGTTCGTACTTATCATTATCAACAATCAGTGACCGGGTGTTGGCAATAAATTCGCGTTTGTCATTTTTACAACGGATATCCTGATCTTTTTCAGCATGAAAATAAATCTGCTCCTGTGATTGTCTGTCTTCAAAACGAATTTCATTATAACCCTGACCATCCGGTGTGGAATGGGTTTTGGTGGTGCTGCGGGTTTTGTGCTGTGGCAGGGAATAGGGGGGCAGACTATCACCGTGATAGAGTCTACCGCTGATCAGTGGTCTGTCAGGGTTGCCCTGTTCAAATTCCACCAGTACCAGCTGCCCTGTGCGCGGCGGCATGATATGGCCCCATTGTTTGCCGGCTATTTCATTATCAGTTCGGATCCAGCAGCTGGTTTTTTCATCCTGCTGGCCTTCCCGATCCCACAGGAACTGTACTTTTATCTGGCCGTATTCATTAAGATAGAGTTCTTCTCCCTGGGGGCCGGTTACAAATGCGTATTGCTGACCATGTATCAGGCAGTTTCGTTCCTGTTGCTGCGCTCGGAAAACCGTGCTGCCCGGTATGGTGGTAAAGTCATTATAATACTGGCTGTTTTCCATACTGACCGGGGTGTCTTCATCCAGTGACTGCAGTTGCTCACCGAAATGGGTCACGGTCACCAGCAGTTGTTCTATATTCTGATGCTTTAAAGGGTGTTCTGATAAGGTAAATAATTGTCCGGCACGTAAGCGCTGCACATTACTTTTACCCTGACCGGTTTTTTTTAGCACATTATGCTGCTGTTGTTTTAAGGTGGCATAAAACTGTGCTTCGGATTCATTGCGGTAAAGACCCGGGTAGTGATAGTCTTCCAGAGAACTGTTTTCTGCCAGCCGGGCAGAGCCCTGTAGACTGCGGCGCGGGGTTTTAAAATTATAATCTCTAACGCTGCTGATATTGCTTATGATCTGGTGTTCAAAGCCAAAACTATTAATATGTTCCTGTGTTTCATTGAGTCCGGAACGGGTGTTATAAACAAGGGCTGGATCTAACTCTATTCGTTTGAACGCAGTTTTGCTGTCGCCTAAAACCAACAGGTGCCGGAGAGGGTCATGCTGGAAATGAAAATGGATACCTTCTTCTGAAAGCAGCCGGCTGATAAACTGCCATTCTGTCTCATTGTACTGGGTGCAGTATTGGCGTGGTGGATAATCACGATCGGTTGACCATTGATAATGTTCAGATTCTACCAGACCAGTGTCATTAAAAAGCGTGCTTATTATTTTTGGGACGCTTGAATTCTGAAAAATACGACAGCCTTTTCTAAAATTTAACAGCCAGATACGGGGAACGATAGTTATGGCATAGCGAGCAAAGCGGGTACCGATGTCCAGACATGCTGTACTGCTGATAATGCCATTGGCAAACTGAATATTATCTTCTGTAAGCCATGAGAAGCGGACCGCTTTGTGTATAAGCCTGCTTAAATCCAGAGTATGACTGTCTGAAATAAACTCTATTTTGAGTTCAAAAAGATCGCAGAGGTGTTCTTTAAGTTTAAAACGAATAACACGAAGGTCTTCGTGCTGCAGTTGGGCAATCGTCAGATTAAAGCGACTGGTATTAGCGCTGTTAAAATGCATTTTACGTCCGTTGTATTTAATTGCTTCAGACTTATCCGTCGTCTGAAATCTATAAAAATCAGGGCTAAACTGTTTATTATTTGTTTATTATTTTTGAAAAATTATTTTGAAATATAAACAGTTTAGCCCAATATTATGCAGGATTTTTCTAGGATTATGGATTATTTACCCAGTTTTTCCTTAATCGCATTAATTACGTCATCACTTGAAGTGGCTTCAACCGTCAGTAACATACCTTCTTTTTCGTAGAAGCCAGCCAGAGGGGCTGTTTTTTCATTGTAAACGTCCAGACGGTTGCTGATGGCTTCTTCGGTTTCGTCATCACGCTGAACAACCGGGCCGCCGCACTTGTCACAGACACCTTCAACCTTAGGTGGATTAGATTTAACATTGTAGATTTCACCACAATCAGTACAGGTACGACGAGTTGTCAGACGATCCAGGATAACATCACGAGGTACATCAATATTAACCACTGCGTCCAGTGTTTCACCCATGTCAGCCAGTAATACTTTCAGAGCTTCTGCCTGAGGAATAGTACGTGGGAATCCGTCCAGCAGGTAACCATTTTTACAATCGTCTTCTTTCAGGCGCTCACCCATAATACCCATGATCAGATCATCAGAAACCAGATCACCGGCTTTCATGGCGGCTTCTGCTTTTTTGCCCAGCTCTGTACCGGCAGCAACCGCTGCACGTAAAATATCTCCGGTCGAAATCTGAACAGAACCGTCCATTTTTGTTAATAATTTAGCAACAGTGCCTTTACCTGCACCGGGTGCGCCTAAAAGAATCAGTTTCATGAATAACTCCTGAAAAAATAAAAAGGAAAAACGAAAAATTTAATCGTGTGAATATACACTTTTTTGAGTAAAAATAATAGTTGCTTTTTGGTACATTTTATTAAAATAATGGTAGGTTTAAATATTATGAGAAGAAACCCATGCCAAAAGCGGCTGATTTAAAAAAAGGGGCCATTATTGAACAGGATGGTCAGCTCTTACTGGTACGCAATATCGATGTTCGCAGCCCGTCATCACGGGGCGCTAATACGCTCTATAAGGTGACTTTTATGAATATTCAGAAAAAACAGAAAATTGAACAGACCCTGATTGGTACCGATTTTCTGAAAGAGGCGGATTGTACCCGCACTATGCTGCAGTTTCTGTTTAAAGACGATCAGTTTTATCATTTTATGGATACGGAAGATTATAATCAGTATTCACTGTCGGTTGAAGAACTGGATGAGGCCGCTGGTTTTCTGGTGGATGGCCAGGAAGGGGTGCTGGGGATGTTGTTTGAAGACAACCTGATTGGTATTGAGTTACCCACTACGGTTAATTTAAAAGTTGTGGAAACGTCGCCTG
>JALSUJ010000216.1 GCA_027071355.1 Gammaproteobacteria bacterium
ATTTAAACCTGATAAGAGTATCTTTCTGCAGGGCCTGTGTTTACGGGGTTTATGGAGGCAGGATGCCGAGATAAAGCGACACATGGATGTGCTTGAGCGTCCCCGAAAATACAGGCACTGCAGGAAAATACGGTAATTTATGCTGAATAAGTTACGATTTATTTACCCTCAAGAATATCCAGCGTTTTCTTTTTAAGTAAGTCAGCCTGTTCGGCTTCATGTTTGCGTTGAACATTAAGCAGGGCGGTAAAGGCTGAAACATTGCCAATCAGCATCCGGCTGGTCATTTCTGCAGTAACAACCACAATCATACCGGGTAGAATAATGTGCAGGTTGCCGGTGAGTTCCATAAGAGCGACCAGTGCGGCCAGTGGTGCACGCAGGGTTGCGCTCATCATTGCTACCATACCAATCATGGCATAAAAACCTGCTGAGCCCTGATAAAAAGGGTAAAAATGCTGCACCAGAAGTTCACAGATACCACCAACAGCCCCCCCCATTATTAGCGATGGACCAATTAATCCACCGGGCAGGCGCATTCCCACAGATATTGCTGTGGCGATAAGTTTGGCCACTAATAATAGTAATAAGGTATGTAAGCCGAGGGTATTATGAAAAATACGATCCACTGCATCATAACTAACACCCATAATAGCCGGTGCCCACTGTGCCAGCAGTCCAGTGAGCAGTGCGGCAAAAACAAAAGCATATAAGGGGCGCCAGTTCAGAGTGTGCTGTGCACTCAGGGTACAGAGGCGAATAAATACCATGGCCAGTAAGCCGATAATAATTCCCATTAACAGAATCACCGGTAATTCACCCAGTGAACCTATTGACAATGAGGGTACGGTGAAAGCAGGACTTTGCCCATAAACCAGTCGGCTGATAATGGTGCCAACTACCGAGGCAATAATAATCGGGATAATATTATTTATAGTATAACGAACCCGTAATACTTCAATAACAAATATGACGCCTGCCAGAGGGGTGTTAAACGCCGCGGCAATGGCAGCAGCACCGCCAGCGGCAGCCAGCAGGTGATCCTCATCTTCATTAAGCTTCAGTTTGCGTCCAATCAGTGCGGCATTGGCGGCCCCCAGATGAATGCCTGGTCCTTCTCGATCAACAGAATTTCCTGAGACAATGGCAATCAGTCCGCCAAAAAACTGCACTATAGCATTGGAAAAGGGCAGTGCCTGTTTGCGAAAGCGCATAAAATTAAGTAGATGAACCACACCTACTGGACGTTTATCTGCCGGCAGGCGTTCATATAAAAAACCCAGGATAACAGCGCCGGATACCGGCAGTAAAAAACGCAGCCAGCCGGATAGCGCTTCATAGTTGCCAATTTTTCCATCCGGCAGTAACCAGGTCTGGCTCACTTCAATGGACAGTCGGAACAGGGTAACCAGAACCCCTGCCATCAGTCCGGTGACAGCACCCAGTAAGGCAATGCGCAGTAGCAGTTTATTCAATAGACAAAATTCTCAAAAAAGATGGGTATAGAATTACAGTCTAATTTATAACTCAGAAATTTATATTTGTCACTATTGTAATAAATAACGTAACTACTCAGCTGATTTATTTAGGTTAAAGTCTATATTCTTAGTAACAGGTATTGGGTATTTCTTGATTAAGTTATGGCAGCAGGGACGCTGCCATAAAGCCTCCAGGGATGGACACTACTTAGAACAAACCGTGATCAATAAAGCCATTAACAACCATAATTAATAGAATCAGACCAATACCCAGCAGGGTGAAGCCCAGGATATGAGAAATAATATTCCATCGTTTTGATGGACCTTTAACTATACGTTTGTCCAGTTCACCGGAAGCTTTCAGACGTTCGTATTCTTCAGGGCGTTCTTCCTTCAGCTCTTCCATATCCCAGACACCGGTAAACATTACCGTATCCAGTGGGAACTTGGCTGGTCTGAAGTGGTTATTAAAGAAATGTACTACAAATAAGGTCAGTACTGCCAGGAAGGCTTCCAGACCATGAGCAATGGTGGCAACATTAAAGATCCAGCCGGGTATATAGCGGCCGATACTTTCAGCAAACCATAATAATATGCCGGAGGTACCGATAACAAATGCACCCCAGTACACGGCCCAGTAATCAAATTTTTCCCAGTAGGTCCAGCGGTCAAAGCGCGGCTGTGGACCTTTACCGAAATACCAGCGGAACTGGCCTTTCATATCTTCCCAGTCTTTCATGCGCGGCAGCAGAGAGTTAGGGCCAAACCAGTCAAATTTTTCCTTACTGGTAAATATTTTGTACAGTACCACAGCAGCGTGTCCAAAAATGGCCAGCATAAATATCAGGCCTGCCCAGTGATGCAGGTTATTCAGGGTTTCCATGCCGCCCAGTAAGGGTACTAAAGTCATTGCCCAGGTAGTATTAGGGTACATAACCACCATACCGGTAAAGACCAGAAACATCAGTGACAGAGCCAGCATCCAGTGGTTAATCCGCCAGTACCATGGAAAACGCTGGAAATAGATACCACTGTGTTTTTTCTCAGGTTTAATACGGACAGGATAGCTGCGTGAATCACTGTGTTGATAAATAACCGGACGTTCTTTTTTCTCGCGCCAGAACCATAACACGGAGTGCAGATAAAAGAACACTAGTACCAGAATAACGAGTGCCCCCATTCCTTTGGCTATAATCCATAACTCAGGGTATTTTTTGAAATTATTGGTGGTGCCATGGGGATGGTATAGAGCAAAATTCGCATTGGCATTTGCATGACATTTCTGACAGGTTTTTACCTTATTGGCAGGATTAACCGGTGATTCTGGATCATCTACATGGGTAATAGTATGGCTGTCATGGCAATTGACACAGCGTGGTGCGTCTTTATCACCATGCCAGGCTAGCTGCCCATGGGGGCTGGACATATAACCGTCCAGTTCATCCTCATGACATTCTCCACAGCCTTCAGTAATGACCCGGTGAGCCGGCAATTTTGTCAGATCAGAGATTTGATGAGCGGAGTGACAGTCCGCACAGGTGGCAGAGTCACCTTTCCAGGGCGTTTTTAACGCGGCACCGTGCATGGAGTTACGATATTCTTTAAGGGCTTTTTCATGGCATGAACCACAAAGTTCCGGTGATTTTAGACGATAGGTACTGGAGCGTTTATCTTCTGAGGGATAAACATAATGTGCGGTATGACAGGTTGCACAGGAGGCATTATTTTTAATCTGAGTATCATTATGCGCAGAGAGTTGATACTCCTGGGTATAAGCAATCACACGTCTTGGCGGAGAGCCGCCAAATAGTGAATTGCGACGTTTACTGGCCACTGAATCTTTATCATCGAGTTTTTCGTGACAGGAAATACAGTCAACCGAACCCAGAGCACTCTTTCGGTGAGGAACTTTGTCAATATCATTATGACAATCGGTACATTGCTGATTGCCATGGACACTGCCTTTAAAGAACTGGTTGTCAACATAGAGTTCTTTTTTCCCCAGTTCACCATGTTTACCTAAAGGAATACTGAAACCTTTTTCGTTATGACATTCAGTACATTCAGAGTTGGGGAAGGATTTTGCCTGCAGGGAATTAATACTGGAGAATAATACCATAAAAGTAATAATTTCCGGAAAAAGTTTAGATATTTGCATAGTGGGTTTTTACTACTGTATAAGTTTAAAAAAGAGCTTATTGAAAGACCCCGAGGGATATTTTAATAAGCTCTTCCTGGAGCTATATACTGACCGGAAAATGTCAATGTATGGCTCCAGAAAAGAGACTGACTATTTATTTAGCATCTGCTTTTTTACCCGTAGGATTGCTTTTGCTAACTTTGAAGCCGTGGTTGTCATCGTCAATTGGACGCCAGAACTTGGGTGGTTTTTTACCCAGATACCAGCGATGCAATGGTGATTCAAGGGTTTCATTGAGCAGTTTTTCAACCGCATCAGCACCCCTGGTATTACCTTCTTCACGCGCTTCCGTGATACGTTTCTTAATAGCAGGTACTATTTCAAAGTAGAAACGTTGTGCCATCCTGAACATACCTTTCCAGTGTGCATAGTCAGGTGCAAACATAGCAGCACCGTGACGGGCACGACGACCTTCATGATGCCATAACAGGAACCATTTCCATTCCACTTCCTCATTAAGCTTGGTCTTGTCGAGCAAGCCGGTTTGCAGCATCTTCTGGATCAGGTTGCGGGTTGGAATAGCAAACTTGTTGTTGTAGTTTTCCACAAAAGCATCCAGTTGCTGGAAATGGTTATCCACAGTGCTGGTTGCATGGCAGTTTTTACAAACGTTCTTCATGTCTTTACGACGTTGCAGCCAGGGCTTGACCTTTTTGCCCTGTCTGATATCTTTGGCGTCAATTTTTTCTGAAACCGGTGCTCTCAGGTTCCAGGAAATACGACCACCAATATCGTGAGAAATAGGCAGATCGGGTGTTGCAGACATATGACAGGTTGCACAGGTAGGGGCAGCATCATAATCTTCACCCACAACCCACTTGGCAGAATCCATATTCATTTTGTCTTCATGGGCACGGAATGCTACACCATGGGCTGATTCTTCATAGATTTCTTTTTGCGGATGGTCGGGACCTAAGTGACAGCGGCCACAATTATCAGGATGACGAGCCTGTGCGGAATCGAAATTATGACGCAGGTGACAGGCAGAACAGGAACCTCTTGAACCGTCAGGATTAATACGGCCGACACCGGTATTAGGCCAGCTGGAAGGATCCAGAGTACCATCAGAATTAACGCGGACAATAGTGCCATGACAGCCGCCGCAGCCAATACTGGTAACTGGTGAGGTGCCATTAAGAGTTGGACTGCCTTCAATAACTTCAGCCAGAACATTATCCAGTGACCCCAGAATATCCCCGGCAGAGGCATGATGGCTGGCCTCAAATTCTTTTACTTCGGTCTTGTGACATTGACCGCAGTCTTTAGGAGAAACCAGAGGTGAAATAACAAAGTCTTTATGCATAATGGCATCTTTATCAGACTTTTCAGCTTTATGACATTCATAACAACCGACATTGGCACCAAAATGTTTGGAATGACCCCACTGGTTATATATAGCAGGGGTTTTTTCCTTGTGACAGGATGCACAGGTTTTACTTTCATTACTCAGGTGTGCCAGACCCTTATTCATTTTGAAAGAATCTTGTTCTTTCGGAGCTGTACCCGTAGCACTGCTTTCATAAGCCAGTGCATGCAATGGTATGGACAATGCCAAGAGCAGGAAGGATGCGCCTAGAGCAACCTTTCTTATTGTCCGCAGGGAGTTTATGTTCATTTAATCATTACCTCATTTTTTGTGGTAAAAGGGTTCAAACAGGAAGTTTCTCTCTGTTAAGCAAAACCCATACCATATGTGTGGTAAAGAAAATGAAGAATATAAGCTATTGATTATGAACTTTATCTGGTTTAAACAGTCAAATATTATTAGGGGAATTTTTTAGCTAAATGTTCTATAACAGTGCAAATAAGCCATAAATGCTCTTAAATAATACTATAGAGTTTCTCTTGGTTAATGCTTTTAAAAAGGTGGGGTTGAGCTGAAACTAATCGTCTTACCTGTAACGGGATGAGAAAAGCTAAGCCGGCTGGCATGCAATAATAATCTTTCTGCCATGACCAGAGCTTCTGGGTGAGCATAAAGCGGATCGCCCAGAATCGGGTGACTGATTTGCTGTAAATGTACTCTCAGCTGATGTGAACGACCGGTGGTTGGGGTTAATAGTATACGAGTGTTCAGTTCTGTACCATTAAGGTGTTTCCAGAAAGTCTGGGATGCCTTTCCCTTTTGATGATCCACGATCTGTCGGGGTCGGTTCTCCCAGTCACAGCGCAGGGGCAGGTTTATTTCACCCTGTGTTTTCTCCATGCGGCCATAGACAACCGCAATATATTCTTTTTTTACCTGGCGTTCCTGAAACTGGCGGCTTAAATTCCTATGGGTATCTTTGTCCAGTGCCAGAACGGTCAGACCGGAGGTCTCCCAGTCCAGTCTGTGAACGGTTAGAATAGACGGGTAGCGAACGGCCAGGCGGCTGATAAGGCAATCCTGCTTGTCTTCACCCCGACCAGGGACTGAAAGTAATAATGTGGGTTTATTAGCAATCAGTAGATACTCATCAACGTAAATTATTTCAATTCCGGAATTAAGTTCTGTGCAATACATGGATTAGCTGGAATTTCCAAGACCGATTGTCTCAGGATATTGCTGTAATTGCTTTAATATCTGTTGAGTCTCATTATTGTTAGGATAAGTCTGCATTAACTTTGCCACTTCCTGCCGATACTGTGTTAATTTGATAGAGGCACTGCCCTCAGGTTGAGTCATACGGTTAATTCTATATTTATCCCAGCGCTGTATTTCATTTAGTAATAAGGAATCAGGAAAATTACGGCAGCGATAACGGAAAAACATTTCCTCCAGACGAGGATCATCAAAATTAAATTGTAGTGAATCCAGCTCATTGTTATTACATTCGCGGATCTGCTTCATTCGCTCCTGATCAGCAGGGGAGAAGAAACCACCGGAATAGAGTTTTAGATCTGGATCATCCGATGTGTCAGGGTAATTAATTTCAAATGCCGCCTGGATCCGTTCAGACAGACTTTGATCAGACAGTAATAGTTGTAAATGTTTTTTACATAGTGTCAGGTCTAGTTTCCAGCGTTTTGTAATTTCCGGTGTTAGAGTATTTAATGGTACGACCACAGGACATTTATTGATATGAATGGTTTTTAAAGGCAGGCGGGTTTCATTATCAGTCAGTTTATCAGCGGCAGTAAAGGTGAAATATTTTATCTGTTCGCTATCCATTTTAAGCAATGCTTCAGGATTATGATGTAATTCATATACGATAATTGCATTTTTATTGCGGCTATCGATAGCGACAGGAATAATAATACCCATATGACCCCGACTGGCCGGATACATACCACTGATATGGATCAGCGGTGTCTGTTTATAGCGATCAAAGAGCGCCTGTATTTTATGTTTCTGACGATGTTGGTAAATAAACTGATATAGACGCGGTTGCCTGTTTTTTACCAGGCGAGCTATCTCAATAGTAGCGATTACATCAGACAATGCATCGTGAGCCGCTTGATGGCTAATATTATTAGCTTCAGTGAGTTTTTCCAGTCTAAAACTGGTGTTGCCATCTTCACGTACTGGCCAGTTAATTCCTTGCGGGCGTAAAGCATGGGCTACTCTGAGTAAATCAATAATATCCCAGCGGGAATTGCCATTTTGCCACTCACGGGCATAAGGATCATAAAAGTTGCGATAAAGAGTATTGCGGGTGAATTCGTCATCAAAACGGATATTGTTATAACCCACAGTACAGGTACCGGGTTGTGCCATTTCTTTATGAATTTGGGCAATAAAAGCGGCTTCGTTGAGTCCTTTTTCTATCGCTTCCTGCGGGGTGATTCCTGTTATTAGACAGGCTTGTGGCTGGGGTAGAAAGTCATTGGCGGGACGACTGTAAATCACCAGCGGTTTACCAGTTATATTCAGTTCTGTGTCGGTTCTGATCCCGGCAAACTGGGCAGGTCGATCGCGAAAGGGATCGGTACCAAAGGTCTCGTAATCATGCCAGTATAAGGTAGGGGTATTTGACATGGTTTAGTTTTTATCCGCTTTTTCCTGCTCAGCTAGAGCAGCGGCCCAGGGATCGTCTTCCGGTTCTGTTGTGGTTTGCTCATTCTCAGCTTCAGTGGCTGCCTGTTCAGCCAGAGCATCAGCCCAGGGGTCAGTCTGTTCGTTAATAGTAGGGATTTCTGGTTCGGATGTCTTTTCGGCAGTCTGATTTTCAGCTTCTGCCTGTTCAGATAATGCCGCAGCCCATGGGTCATCATCTGTTTCAGATACTGTTTTCTGAATATCATCAGCTGCTTCACTGGTATTTGCAGAATTGTTATCCAGTGTGTCCAGATCGGTATTGAGTTCATCACTAATGCCAAGATTAACGGCAGTGCTGTCATCCAGCGTGGCATTGTTTTCGGCCAGATCAATGGACCAGGGATCATCAACCTGATCATGTCCATCATTGGGTGAGGGTGCCTGGGTGGATGGATCATTATTACTTCCCAGACGATTATCACGCAGATAAATAATAGCTTCGAGAATTTTCTGGGCATTGGATTCTACTTCCTGACCGGTTTTTTTGCCATGTTCTGTCATTAATGAAGTAATGGTTTCCATATCTTCTATTATATGTTCATTAAGTTCGGTATTTTTAAGACGTAGTTCAGAAAGTTCTTTCAGATGTGCTTCATTTAACTCCGCCTGTTCACGAGCCAGAATGGTGGCATTGGCATTTTCTTCGGTGGCAGAGAGTTTGTTTTCCGGTTCTACCGGAGTACTGACCGTGTTACTGGAACCCGTCACTTTGAGAAATATATCATCAACCTCGCTTATAGTTTCTGAATAATCCAGCAGGCGATACGTATCACGTTTTAAATAAAGTGTGACAAATTCTTTAATAAGATCTTTTTCATGGGTATACAGTTTTTCAGCCTGAGTATCGGCATCTCCGGAAAAGGCTATGGCAGAGAGTTGATTCTTAATGGCACTAATGCGTTCTTCCTTGTGCTTAATATAGTTTCTAATCAGCTGATTAGCTGTTTTAACATCCTTACGTCTGGATTTGCTGCTGAAAATAAATACCATTATCAGGATCAGAAGTAGAACAATGCTGGTTTCTACTGTAAGAATAAATAGTTTTGGGATCAGGGCCTCCATTAGTCAAGCTCCTCCATTATTTCTGCGTATGCCAGTTCGCGGTTTAATTTCCATTTCCGATAGCCTAACCAGCCGCCAACCCCAACGATCAGATTGACTATGACTGCAATAATAATTCCCATTGTCCAGTCTGTTTTTTCTTTTACCGGTGGTTCAGGTTCCGCTGCTTTTTCAATAATAGTTTTTTTGTTTTTCTGTGCAGGTTCAGGAGCAAGCAGAATGTTATCAAATTTGGGCAGCGTCAGTGGTATGGGACGAGAAGTATAATCAATAGGACGGCCATTGCGCGTATGGGTCAGCATATTAATAACAATCTGGTAATCCTTATCCGGATCAAGAGAATCACTTTCATAGCTCCATTCCAGTAACTTGGGATTATACCTGTTTAGCTCAATTACTCTGGACTGACCATTTTCAATTAAGCGGGCACTGAGCTTAATTTTTTTAGCATTAATAAATTCCAGATTAGGAGACACAAAAATCTGGTGATAATTTTTATTAGCTTTTTGTATCTGATCCACCCGGGTACTGATCAGGTTAATATCATGTACCAGAATTGAATGGTTGATTTCCCTTTGAAAGGTTTCACTGCTGGCCTGAAAGACAAACTGATTTTTGCCGATTTCAAGTGTTTTTCTGACCTGTACATTATAAATACCATCGTGTGCTTCTTTATCACCGCGCAGGCCGTTATCGTGTAAAAACCAGCGTTTTTTATTAGGATCAATCTGGCGGGCACTAAAGGAAATAAATTGTAGAAAATCATCGTCGGTGATTTTTTTATTGTCATTAGTCATAAACAGGGAAATATTTAAGGTTTCACCTGCAAACAGGTTGTTCGGTATACGATTGGTCTGAATTTGAAGGTTGGTGACAATCATAACCCGATTGTCCGGATCGGTCTGGGCATTAATGGACCATTCTCCGGCTTTAGGGCGGGAAATAGTGATTAAATCATAATTTTTTTCTGACTGCCACTTAACATAGGCTGGTTTTCTGGTAAGAGTAAATTTTTTTCTACCCGGCTCAACTACTTCTGTAGGCCGGGCTCCTTTGGGTTTAAATACCAGCAGCGTGAGTTCCATAATGGAATCATCCACCAGGAAAGTATTGTCAACCAGAGGGACTGTATCTCGTCTGGTGGTTTTTTCAAACAGGCGCAGGAAAATTCGTTCTAATTGCTCGGCATTGTCGGTTTGTTCATAACCGCCATCGGTTTTAGTGGAAAGCTGTTTTAAAAAATCATGGTCGGCATTGGCAGACAGGGCAATGGTGTGAATACTAGCCCCGGTTTTTTCTATTTCAGGCAGTAACTCGGTCAGGATCCGCTGCCGTTCAGCAGCATTTTTACGGCGGTCTTTACTGATATCAATCATACCATCTGTGAGCAGGATAATACTGCGTTGATGCAAATGAGAAGGCTTGTCTCCCCAATCGGCAATGGCGGCTTCCAGTGCCAGGCCGATATTGGTAAACATGTCTTTTGAATGGATTTTGCTGCTGGCCCTGCGAGCCTGAGTTTTCCATTTATCATTGGTAATACCAGGAAGGATCAAAGGTTCTGCCCGCGTACCAAAAGTCCAGACAGCCGCCGTGCTGTCAGGTGGTAGCAGGCCCACCAGCAGACGCAGGGCAGGCAGGCGAAGATTGGCAGGGTCGTTCTTTTTCATGCTGCCGGACACATCAATTAATACCCGAACATCACTGGTTTGCGGCTGTTGTTCGACTTGCTGGGCCGCTATACTGTATGTCGGAATGAATAAAAATAAAAGACCAAACAGTTTGATTGTATCAGTATAAAACTGCCTGACTGATGCAAGAGTGTAGGGCATGTACCAACCTTAAATAAACAGAGTAATTTAGTAATAGCTATCGGCCAAAATGAAAAAAGCTTAAATGGGTTTCTTGCTTCAGCCCTGTGTCAGTAAAAAAAAGACGCAGGTTACATTTTTTACGGCAAAAAAAAGCTATTGCAGTCAATTATACAAGAAATAGAAAATTTATTTACTGCTCTGGGTAGTTACTGAGTGGATTTTCAATATAAGTATATATTTCAATATCTTAAGTTTTTATTTTTCAATAATAAAAAAAATATGTTAGAAATTTTCTTAATATTGATCAATTTAGTAAGAATTAATTCCCCTCAGCTAATGACGGACAGGTCTAACAAGGATAAAATAGGAAGCTGATAAATTAAACTAT
>JALSUJ010000217.1 GCA_027071355.1 Gammaproteobacteria bacterium
GTAATGGCTGAAGCTGTTTTTCATAGTTTTTCCATCGAGAAACTGATTTTTTATAAAGGGGTTTTCTAACCTGGTCATAGCTTGGCGTATTTACATCACGTTTAGATGTATAAAAGTTAAGGCACTGTTCATTCCACTCTAAATCGCAAAATTTTATAATGCTTCGGGTTACTTCTTCCTGGTTTTGAACCAGATCTTCATAAACTACATCTAATAGTTTTATATTTAGCACTTCTTTCCAGTACCTCATTGCGTTTTGATAAGATAGGTGATAATCAGCCAGCTCTTCCAGGTCTGTTGTAAATGTCATCTGTGCGCCAAAACGTTGAAAGAACATCGAAGTACAGACATCACGAGGATCTCTAATCATGTGCACAAAATATGCGTTAGGGAAAAGTTTTGAAATCAAACCTACATGTAAAAAATTAGAGGGCATTTTATCAACAACTCTCAGGCTATCAGTAGAATGTGTATTTAGCGTGGCCAGATAACTTTCGGCTGCATCTGCCAATTGTTTTTCTGTTGCATTAGTTAACGATGCTGGTGATTTGTCATGCTGTTCTGCTTGTCCAATTTTATACGACAAAATATCAATATCCGGTAATTCACCAGCACCATGTACATCTGGATGACTGGCAAGAATCTGCTCGCATAACGTGGTACCGGATCGAAACATACCAATAACAAATATAGGGCGTTTACTTTTATTATTTGAAGAGGGGATTTTCTCCCAGAATTCAACCGGGTATTGTTCAAACCATTTATCAATATCTTCTTTTTTAGTGTTTTTTAACAGACGTGTTTTATTTACTAGTTCTAGTTCTTTATTCAGTTCGCGTTCAATTCGGTTAGCCATATCGTAGTTATAAAAAGCCTTTTTATAGTTCTCCATAGCATCATATTGTTTTCCAAGTTCAGAATACAGGTTGATTAGTGATGGCTTATCTATACTTATGGATGAATTTATTTTTCCTTCTATTGCTTCTATTGCTGTTTTCTGGTTATTAAATTTACGACTCAATGCGGAATATGTCATCAGTACTGTATGGTCTTTATTCCCTGATTTTATAAGTGGTTCGATTAATGTATTGGCTTTATCGAATTCGCCACGCCGCTCAAGAATTTGAGCAATATTGCCAATAATATTCTCATTATTATTAATATTATATACCTTGTAGTAATATTCGAGAGCTTTGTCGTAATCAGATGACTGGTAGCTTATTTTTCCTATTAACATGAGTGCATCTGTGAATAAAGGGTCGTTATCATAGGCTTTTGTTGCGTAACTTAATGCTTTAGGGAGGTTGTTCTCTAGTAGGTAAAAGCCTGCGACATTACATAATAGTTGATTGGAGTTAGGGTTTATTTTAAGTGCCCTTTCTATAATATCTTTTGCCTGTATTGATCTATGTAAATCAACCAGTACGGCACTTAAGTTGTTTAACGCTTCAAAAAAGTTAGGTTGAAGCTCTATGGCTTTATAAAAGCTTTCAGCTGCAAGTTCCAGGTTTCCTGTTAATTGATATGCATTTCCAAGAAAATAATGAGCCTGTGTAAAGTGTGGGTCAAGCTTGACTGCTTTAATATATTCCAAGATTGCTTTGTCTATATCTCCCAGGCATTGTAAAGCTGAGCCGTAGATATGATGTGCTGCAGCAAGTTTCGGATTATCCTCTAAAATTTTTTTACTAATTGTTTTAGTCTGATTAAATTCCCCAAGTTTTCTGTAAATAACGGCTAGTTCCAGGCCAATTTCATGATGTGTTTTGTTAGTGAAATAAAGTTTTTCGTACGCATCTCTTGCTTCATTCAACATTCCCTTCTGTACAAGGTTTCGTGCTTTTTTTAATTTTGATTTAATTAAAATGTTACTTTTTGCCATATTGATACGTCAATGTCGTTGCAATTAATAGTTCTTTAAAAAATTAATCACTGATGAAGGGGTAATATTAAATAGCGAGCTTGTGATTTAGTTTTTTATCATATTTTGGAGGGATAAAAGGTAAATCGTTTTTTACACTACAGTGAAATTATCTATTGAATTAGAGATAATTTAACCAGCAGCATAAACTGCTCAAGTTTGAAATTAGATTTCATGAGACTGTTAAATAATAGTAAAAACGCGCACATTATACAATAAAATGGTATAACGAATTGCAAAAAAACAAATATTATTGTGTGTATTTAGCGACTTTATTTAAAGTTGATTCCAGATAGGTAAATAAAGAAAAAAATATTTGAAAGCGTGTGAATCATAATAAGTAGAGGTAGATCGCGAGTTTTCTGAAATATCCAGCCATATAATAATGAAGGGAAAAATACGCTAAAACCAAAATAGCCCTGTGTGGGAAAGTGTAATATTGTAAATAGTGCCGAGGTGATTAAATTGGCATAATCTGGCGATAATTTTTGTTTTCGGATTTTTGTTTTTTCCAGCCGACACATAAAATAAGCTCGGAAAAACCACTCCTCAGGTAAGGCAGCAAGCAGTAATGTATTCAGGGCTGCATTTAGATAGTTCGGGTATAGCGTCAATAATAGAAATAACAGCCCAAGGACTATCACACGTGGGCTGTTTATTCCTGGGGTAATAATTTTATGCTGCATCCATTGCCGGTCCACTAAAGGTAAAAATAGCATTAGACCGACCAAAACCTGACTGCGCCAGCCATAATCAAAAACGGCGCAAACCGTAAGGATTGCGCCGCTAATAATGGGTAGAGTTATGTTTCTACTTGGCAAAGCTACACTTGTTTGCGTTTAAACCGTAACCAGCCTAGCAGACCCATAAAGCTGGCGACCAACCACCAGTCAGCCCGTTCATTGGCATTCACCGGCGTGGTTGACATGCTACAGCCATCTGTAAAGCCAACAATTGGTGCCGCTACCGCAACGCCGCTAGGATCAGCAATAGTACCTACCGTTGCATCAGTGTCATTGAGACCATTATCTTCAATAGTGACCTTCAGACACTGGTTGCCTTCGGTTAGTCCATTGGTATAGGCAGTGGATGATGCACCAGGGCAGTTGGTACCGCTTAAAGGTGCTGACTGCACAAAGTTATTGCTGTCAGACTCAAAGTTGCGCCAGATACCGTCTTTAAGTTTACGGTAGATCGCATTAGCCGGAATGGCTTCCGATAGCTGCACGACAATACTGCCGGTTGTGCTGCCACCCAGATTGC
>JALSUJ010000218.1 GCA_027071355.1 Gammaproteobacteria bacterium
GTATAGAGCAGCTGGATCTGCATATCAACCCGCAACAACAGCAGCAACTACTGAGTTTTATGCAACTGCTGCAAAAATGGAATAAGGTTTATAATTTAACATCCATTCGTGATCCGCAGAAAATGGTGGATCTACATTTGCTGGACTCACTGGTGGTTTTGCCTTATTTGCAGCAGGGGGGTATTCATCGAATTCTGGATGTCGGCACCGGCGGCGGAATACCCGGTATTCCTCTGGCTATCTGCCTGCCGGATATTCAATTTGTACTAATGGATGCGCGTAATAAAAAAATACGTTTTTTACAGACGGCCATTGTGCAGTTGGGACTTAAAAATGTCACTGCCGTACACAGTAGAGTTGAAGATTATCAGCTTGAAGAAATACAAAAATTTGATCGTATTATTTCCCGAGCCTTTGCCTCACTGGAAAATATGCTCAATCTGACCAGGCATTTATGTGCTCAACAGGGCAAGTTTCTGGCTATGAAAGGGCAAATTCTAGAACAAGAGATTGCACAACTGCCAGAAGGCTTTAGAATAGAACAAACACATCCGCTTGATATTAGGGGATTAAATATTCAGCGGCATTTAATTGAGATTGTTGCGGAATAAAAATAGCAGATTTGCACTGAGTATCAGGAATACCCAATTTCTGATGCGGTTGTTATACTGACTCAGTAATAACTAAAATAAAATTAAAACCATTGAGGCAAAATATGGCGAAAATTATTGCCATTTCCAATCAAAAAGGCGGTGTGGGTAAAACCACGACCAGTATTAATCTGGCAGCATCCATGGCTGCCACTAAAAGAAAAATTTTACTGGTTGATATGGATCCTCAGGGTAATGCTACCACCGGCAGTGGAATTGATAAAAATGAGGTTGAATACAGTGGTTATGATTTACTGATTTCCAGAAGTTCCATCAATGACGTTAAAATTGAAGTCCCGGATGCCGGTTATGATCTGATTGCCGGTAATGGTGATTTAACGGCGGCAGAAGTGGAATTAATGACCAAGTTTGATCGGGAACGTCAGCTTAGCTATCGTTTTAAGGAAATTGCTGATGATTATGATTTTGTTATTATTGACTGTCCGCCTTCTTTAAATATGTTGACCGTAAATGCTATGGTGGCAGCTAATGGTATTATGATCCCCATGCAATGTGAATATTATGCACTGGAAGGATTAACCGCACTAAAAGATACCATTGAAAGTATTAAAGAATCCCTGAATCCGGAACTGGAAATTGAAGGTATTCTAAGAACCATGTTCGATCCTCGCAACCGTCTGGCCATTGAAGTCTCTCGCCAGTTGCTCTCACATTTTGGTGACAAAGTCTATCGCACCATTATTCCCAGAAATGTTCGCCTGGCTGAAGCACCCAGTCATGGTATGCCGGTGATCAGTTATGATCGGGCCTCCAAAGGCGCTCGTGCCTATCTGGCATTAGCCGGAGAAATGTTGCGTAAGGAATAGGAACTGATTGAGGATAATACCTGATATAGACGGGGTTGATGATTTTTCATCTATAATCTGATTATGGTTATTTTTTATTTTATTATTAAGGGATTAAAGTGTAATGAAAATAACCAGGGAAAATCTAAGAGAGGCCGTTGATAATAAAATTATCAGTTCAGAACAGGCCGATGAGCTGACTGCATTTTTAACAGCACAGCCTGATACCGGCCCGTTTTTTGATTTTACCCATGTTCTATATTACCTGGGTGGTTTAATTGCCATTGGTGCCATGACCCTGTTTATGAATCTGGGCTGGGAATCCTTTGGCGGCTGGGGTATTTTTTTTATTGCACTTCTTTATGCTGCTGTCGGCTTAAAACTCACTCAGTATTTTCAAGCTCAGGCTTATCCTGTTCCCGCAGGCATATGTGCCACCTTTGTCGTGGCGTTAACTCCTCTGGCTATTTATGGTCTGCAGCAGGCTTTAGGATTCTGGCCGGATGACACCGTATACCGGGCCTATCATAGATATATTAAATGGCACTGGCTGTATCTGGAACTGGGGACACTGGCTGCAGGTGCGATTATAGCCTGGCGATACAGGTATCCCTTTCTGCTTATGCCTGTCGCAGTGACACTCTGGTATTTGTCTATGGATCTGTCGGCGATGATAGTTGGCGGCAGAGCAGATTTTGAATTACGGGCATTAGTGTCCATGTACTTTGGTCTGTTAATGATATTACTGGCATTCTGGGTGGATCTTCGATCCAGAACAACAGCAGATTATGCGTTCTGGTTATATATCTTCGGAGTGATGGCTTTCTGGGGCGGTTTATCCTCTCAACATTCAGATAGTGAGCTGTCTAAATTTATTTACTTTAGTATTAACATTTTTATGTTAGGGGTCGGTGTGCTATTAATTCGACGGGTATTTGTTATTTTTGGTGCGCTTGGGTCCTGTTTTTATTTAGAGCATCTGGCCTCCAGTGTGTTTAAAGACAGCTGGCTATTTCCCATAACTTTAACGGCCATCGGCCTGTTAATTATTTATCTGGGTATCCTCTGGCAAAAAAATGAAGCGCTTATTACCCACAAAGCCCGTTCATTTTTACCTTCGGAATTAAAAGCGTTACTGGAATTAAAGGGAGCATAAAATGGCACAACTACTGGAAATATGGAAACCTCGTTTATTGAGTATCTTGCGCATAATAACGGGTTTTCTGTTTATGCAGCATGGTGGGCAGAAAATTTTTGGGTACCCGGTACCTCAATATTCTGATTTTGATCTGTTTTCAATTATGGGTGTTGCCGGTACACTGGAACTGGCGGGTGGTTTTTTAATTATGCTGGGATTGTTTACCCGTTCAACAGCCTTTTTACTTTCAGGACTTATGGCAGTGGCCTATTTTATGGTGCATGTTCCACAGGGATTCTGGCCTATAGTAAATGGTGGAGAATTAGCTGCTCTATATTCATTTGTGTTTTTATACCTCTGTGCTGCGGGTCCGGGTGAATGGAG
Organism: Gammaproteobacteria bacterium; assembly: GCA_027071355.1. GTDB lineage: Bacteria > Pseudomonadota > Gammaproteobacteria > GRL18 > GRL18 > JANELJ01. Next base: position 2,979 of record JALSUJ010000218.1, read on the forward strand.
TATTGACCGTATATGGGCTGTTAAAAACCAGAAATAAAATTATTTAATAAAATAACTATGGATATTTTGTAACTTATTCAGCATAAATTACCGTATTTTCCTGCAGTGCCTGTATTTTCGGGGACGCTCAAGCACATCCCTGTGTCGCTTTATCTCGGCATCCTGCCTCCATAAACCCCGTAAACACAGGCCCTGC
>JALSUJ010000219.1 GCA_027071355.1 Gammaproteobacteria bacterium
AAATTAAGTTATTTTGGGTGGGAAAGTTTCTTAAATTTGGGAGTTAAGTTAATGAGTACAGACGCTGTAAATAATAGCAAACGTCGCTTTCTGGTAGCCTCCACTACAGTGGTGGGTACCATTGGTGCCGGTTTTGTAGCTGTACCCTTCATCAAATCCTGGGAGCCCAGTGCTAAAGCTTTAGCGGCGGGTGCCCCAGTTCAGGCTGATATCAGTAAGCTTGAGGAAGGGCAAATGATAGTTGTAGAGTGGCGTGGTAAGCCGGTTTACATTTTGTATCGCACCGACGAGAACATTAAGGTTCTGGAGTCTGATCAGGCAATGCTTGACTATCTGGCTGATCCGAATTCTGACATGTCCCGTCAACCGGAATATTGTAAAAATTCAACACGTTCGTATGACAAACACAAGAAAGTTATTGTTATGGAAGGTGTTTGTACTCACCTTGGGTGTGCTCCCAAGTATGTACCTGATCTGAATAACCCGTTTGCGGGTTCATTGGGAGAGGACTGGAAAGGCGGTTATTTCTGCCCCTGTCATGGTTCTATTTATGACCTTGCTGGAAGAGTTCGTAAGTCAATGCCAGCTCCAAAAAATCTGCCAATAATGCCATATTTTTTCAAGAGCGATTCAGTGATTCTGATTGGTCAAGACGGGAGTAAAGCATAATGGGACAAAGAGTCAATGATTTAATGGGGTGGGTTAATGCCCGTTTCCCTCTGACCAAGATGTGGGACGAACATCTGGCAAAATATTATGCACCTAAAAACTTTAATTTCTGGTATTTCTTTGGCTCTCTGGCCATTATGGTACTGGTGATACAGGTGCTTTCCGGTATATTTCTGGCAATGTTTTATAAACCGGATACGGCACTGGCCTTCCAGTCGGTAGAAATGAATATTATGCGTGATGTGGACTGGGGCTGGTTAATCCGCTACTTCCATTCAACGGGAGCCTCGGCCTTTTTTATTGTGGTTTATATGCATATGTTCCGTGGTCTACTTTACAGTTCTTACAAGAAGCCTAGAGAACTGGTGTGGATCTTTGGGGTATTAATCTTCCTGGCGCTGATGGCGGAAGGCTTTATGGGGTATTTATTACCCTGGGGACAAATGTCATTCTGGGGTGCTCAGGTTATTATCAATCTGGTGAGTGCTATTCCATTTGTAGGTGATGATTTGAGTACCTGGGTTCGCGGCGATTTTGTTATCGGTGATGCAACGCTAAACCGTTTCTTTTCACTGCACATTGTAGCTATACCTCTGATTCTAATTGGTCTGATTGTTGCGCATATTATTGCTTTGCATGAAGTGGGTTCCAATAATCCCGATGGTATCGAAATTAAGAAAAATAAAGATGAAAATGGTATTCCTAAAGACGGCATCCCATTCCACCCTTACTATTCTGTAAAAGATATTGTGGGTGTTGTGGTATTCTTAATGTTTTTCTCAATTGTAGTATTCTTTATTCCTGAAATGTTCGGTTATTTTCTGGAACACGCAAACTTTACACCGGCCAATCCACTGAAAACGCCTGAACATATTGCACCTGTCTGGTACTTCACACCGTATTATTCAATACTGCGTGCTGTTCCAAGTATTGCGGGTTCCGCCTTTCCGGGGGTTATCGCTATGGGGGCAGCTATTGTGGTGTTATTCTTCCTGCCATGGCTGGATCGTAACCCGGTTAAGTCCATTCGCTACCGTGCCAATTGGTACAAGATACTGGTTGCTCTCTTTGTAGTAGCATTTATTACTCTGGGTTATTTAGGTACAAAAGCACCCACTGATATGCGTACACTAGTGGCGCGAGTTTGTACTTTTTACTATTTTGCCTTCTTCCTGTTAATGCCTATTTACACGAAGTTGGAAAAGAATAAACCAGTTCCAGAAAGGGTGACAATGAAATGAAAAAGACAATCCTGATTCTGCTATTAACTGTAGTAGCAATAATAAGTACTGGTCTGGTAATGGCCAATGGTGGAGAACATCTGGAAAAAGCCAATGTGAATGTTGATGACAAAGCCTCTTTGCAACGCGGGGCTAAGGTCTTTACAGACTATTGTTTAAGCTGCCACTCTGCTAAATATGTTCGTTTTAACCGCGTGGCCAGTGATTTGGGTATGACTGAAAAACAGGTAATGAAAAACCTGAATCATTTAGGTGGTAAATTTGGCAGCACCATGACTGCCGTTATGACCAAGGAATATGCCAAGCAGTCTTTTGGGGCAGTGCCACCGGACCTGTCTCTGGTTGGACGATCCAGAGGTGTTGACTGGTTATACAGTTACCTGAAAGGTTTCTATGCGGATCCATCCAAATTTACCGGAGCCAACAACACAGTCTTTAGAGATGTTGGTATGCCTAATATCTTCTGGAAACAGGAAGGAATTAAAAAGCCTGTCTATGAAGAAATTAACGGTGAAAAAGAGGTCGTTGGTACGGAATTAGTTAAACAGGGCACTATGACGCCTGAAGAGTTTGATAATATGGTTCGTGATCTGGTTGCCTTTTTGTCTTACATTGGCGAGCCCAATCAGAGCTATCGTAAATCTCTGGGTGTTTATGTTCTGATCTTCCTGGTGATATTATTCGGATTTGCCTATGCAATGAAGAAGGATTACTGGAAAGACGTCCACTAAGACCTGTTTTACAATAACCTCTCTTGAATTGCGGTTCTCTGAACCCAATTTAGGAGAGATTAAAGTCACATTATTAGGAGGCTGAATTGCCTCCTTTTTGCGTTTATAAATCCTATGGAGGAACTATGACTCAGCTTACAAATAGAAGATCAATAATGACCCTTTTTTCTGATGGAAATGATCTTTTGAGTCATCGAGTAAGAATGGTATTAGCAGAGAAAGGGATTAACCACGAAATTGTGAATATTGACCCTGATAATCTGCCTGAGGATTTAATTGACCTTAATCCATACAATACAGCACCCACTCTGGTGGATCGTGATCTGGTGTTATATGATGCCCAGCTGATTATGGAATATCTGGATGAGCGTTTTCCACATCCGCCATTAATGCCGGTAGATCCGGTTAATCGGGCAAAATTAAAAATGCTGCTGATCCGCATTAAAAAAGACTGGGATCCGCTGGTTGAAAAATTAATTGGTAAAACGGATAAGCAGGGTGTTAAACAACGTAAGGAATTGCGTGA